>JANNLP010000373.1:0-1724 GCA_031396905.1 Gemmataceae bacterium | reverse complement strand
GTGGGACTTCGATGTAGTGGGTCCAGGTGAGACCCAGGCTGCGTTGGCCGTTGACGAGGTCTGGCACCAGGCGGCATTCAATACCGGTCTCGGTCGGCGTGGCATCATCGAACGGGCGATAGATGTCGCAGGTGGAGGGGTAGGCGGGCATGGTGTATCTCTTGGCGAGCGTCGAAGCGACAGCTCGACATGGTTTCGGGTTTCTCAGTGAAGTCAGACTCCACGTCGGGCTTACGCTCCGACGCTCGCCTTAAAGAACTGGTACGACTTGTCCCTCCACTTCTGATGGTCTGCTTGACTCCAGGTCTGCTTGTCGCCTTGGTCTCTTCCGCTTCAGAACAAATCTGTTTCTTTTGCTCCGTCAACACGACGGCCATGGGGAGGCTGGGTGGAACGTTCGGAGCCGATCATCGTGAAGGCCGGCGATGCGTTTGTCGCGGTGGTCGTCAGTTGAGACACGCCGGCTGTTGATGCGCAAAAAAGCACCCGGCCGATGAACGGTCGGGTGCATCGTCGGTGAACCGCTTTGGCGGGGAATCTTGAGTCGAACGCGATAGTTTCGAGTACGTCCAAATCAATATGGACGTTTGATTATGTGAGCTCGACTTCAGGCTCGTTCAAGACTCCTTGACACTGACGACTTATGTATTGCAACTGACGTGCCAGTTGTTCATGACTCAATGGATGGAACGAAAAAGCATGGTCTTTGGCAGGTCTCGCCTGACCAAATCAATTGAAGGCAAGGGCGACAACGGTTTTTGAGAAGTTCTCTGCGCGAGTTTCTTCCTAATTCTCGGCCAGTCGCCGCCATGGTATTTCACCGGGTAGGTAAGGTAGTGCGGATCAATGGGAAGTCAGCTTGCATTTGGTTGGGCCGTGCGTGCCATGAGCGCGTGTTTCCAGTTTACTACGTGTGTCGGTTTGGAATCAGCCATGTGTCAACCGCGAGAAACACTAATCGGAGCTGTTCATGTCGCAAACGATCATCGTGGTCGATGCCTTCACGGACAAACCGTTTGCCGGGAACCCGGCGGCGGTGTGCGTCCTAGAACGGGCGGCTGACGAAAACTGGATGAAACAGGTCGCTGCGGAGATGAATCTGTCGGAAACGGCGTTTTTGCATCCGGAGGCTGATGGCTGGCGACTGCGGTGGCTGACGCCGAGTGTGGAGGTTGATCTTTGCGGACATGCCACCTTGGCCAGTGCCCATGTATTGTGGGAGTCGGGGCGATTGAAAACCGAACAGGCGGCAGTCTTTCATACACGCAGCGGCCGACTTTCGGCGATGCGGCGGGGCAATGCCATCACCTTGGACTTTCCGGCGAAGCCGCCAAAAGAGTGCGCGCCGCCGGATGGTCTGTTGAGCGCGCTGGGCGTAACGGCGCAATTTGTCGGGTCGAACGGCATGGACTACTTTGTCGAGGTTGCCGACGAAGACACGGTGTGCGCCACGCGGCCGGACTTTGGTCAGCTTGCCAAGTTGCCTGTGCGTGGTGTCATCGTCACGGGTCGGCCAACCAAGACGCCCGATGTCGATTTCGTATCGCGTTTTTTCGCGCCGGCGGCGGGTGTTGCCGAGGATCCAGTCACCGGATCAGCGCATTGTGCGCTGGCACCGTATTGGGCGGCGAAACTCGGCAAGAAGGAGATGCGCGGTTATCAGGCATCGGCACGTGGCGGCTATGTTGGCGTCGTTATCAACGGCGACCGCGTGCAGCTTATTG
>JANNLP010000270.1:0-4051 GCA_031396905.1 Gemmataceae bacterium | reverse complement strand
TGAGGGCCACCCAGTTCCCGAACCGTCGGCCGGCGAGATGCCACCCTTTGCGGTTCTCGCTCTGGCAGAAACACCAGGGCGGTTCCTGTTTGTTCGTCAGGAGCCGATCCTGCGCAAGTAGCTTTTCTCGGCCGCATTCATGACGGCACTTCCAGAACCCCGGCCGCTTCCGGCTGGCCGAGAGAATCACCCACTCGCCGATCCGTCGGCCGCGAAGATCGGTCTGTGGGGCCGGGGTTTCGTGCAGCTTGTCCTTGCTTACTTTCTTCATGACTATGATGTATCACAGAGGCGTGCAGGATGCAACAATTACCGAGGGATTTCGGTGCGGATGACCCAGAGATTGCGGATGAATTTTATTGAGATACCAAAACGATGGATGAAATGTGGTGCTATGAAACGACGGATGCTTACCGGATGCTTGAGGCGATCTGGAGCGTGCCGCATTCCGATGTGAAAGCGTTGAAGCACAATCTCCATCTCTATTACCTGGCATGTTGCCGCTCTATCTGGACACTTCTGCCTCAGGAGGATAGCCGCTGGGGTGTCGAAACAGGTGAACGAATTGCGAGCGGTGAGATTGACGATGAAGAACTCAGGATAATCAAATACTGGGTGGAAGGTGCGGCGTTTAATATTGATTGTGACTGCGAACCGGAGGAGTCGATTGCGCAAATAGTTGAGGATGTAAGTCGCATGCCGAAGCAGCAACTTCGTTCTATGCTTCATCCGCACGACGTTGATTGGAACATCGAGCCGCGCGAAAAACGAATCGCTGTAGAATCACCAGAACTCTGAATTGGCGGAAACATATGAAAGCAAACTCGAATCCGGATGACGCGCGATCCCCTTGCGCTTTGCCCGGCGGTCGCTGCCGCATTTGGAAGCGGCTCGGCGTATTGGCAATTGTGATGCTCGCGGTTTGGGCCATCGTGGCCTACGTCGTCTTGCCTGCCGTTTGGAAAGGGTACGAACACTGGCGCCCAGGCGAAGATGATCCTCCTCGTCTCACGCGGACCGGCGACGGCATTCCCGGCGATCCACTCAATGTGGCCCTCATCGGCTCGAAAACGGAACTCATCAAGATCATGCTCGCGGCCAAGTGGAATCCCGCGGATGCGTTGAGTCTGAAAAGCTCCCTGGAGATTGCCGTGGATGCCGTGTTCAAACGCCCTGACCCGGATGCACCGGTCAGCAACTTGTTCCTGTTTGGCCGCAAGGAAGATCTGGCCTTCGAGCAAACGGTTGGCGACAATCCACGCCATCGCCATCACGTTCGATTCTGGCAGACCGACAAGCTCGATGCGAGCGGACGAACCATCTGGCTAGGATCGGACGTTTATGACGCGCGAGTCGGCCTGAGCCACACGACCGGGCAGATCACGCATGTCACCGCGGCTGCCGTGGATGTTGAACGCGATTATTTGTTTCAATGTCTCGAATCGACTGGAGATTTGAGCAAGCGGTACGCCATCGACGACTTCCATAAGGTGCGCGAGGGTCGCAACGGCGGCGGCGACCGCTGGCAAACGGACGGCAAACTGTACGTCGGCGTCGTGACCGGGAATAGGAAGCGCTGATGGAGCGAGCGGGCCCAGCGAGTAGTTTGAAGTCAGCCGAATGATTGCCCCGGCGGGTAAGCGACGGATTCAGCGGAGGGCACGGTGGTGGGTTTCATTCCGAAAGGCGCTCGCTGGTATCTCGCCGACGTGGTGCTGGAGCACCGAATCGGTGGGGATGCGCAGAACGTCGTCCACGTCAATACCCACTTGGTGGAGGCTGGATCCCCGCACGAGGCGTATCAGAAAGCGAACGCACTCGGCCGGGCTGAGGAGCACGATTACGAGAACACCGACGGTCGCCTTGTCCGTGTATTGTTCCGCGGGTTGCGGGAACTAAACATCATCCACGAGCCGCTGGAAGACGGGGCCGAGTTGATGTTCTCCGAGAACGTCGGGGTGCCGGAGGAGCAATTGCGCGGCTGGATTACTCCAATGGAGAAACTGGGTGTCTTCGCGCCGATTGAACCCATGAACGGTCCTAACTACATGCCCCAGTCCGTCATGCAGATTTTGGAGGCCGAGGGGTTCAGTCGTGAGGATGGGAAGCGCAGTGCCGAACCAGATGCACCAGCAGACGGCGGGCACGTCGTGTAGTTTGATGTCAACCAGACGATTGCCCCGGCGGGTGAGCAAAGCGTTTGGCGGCGGAGGGCGCAGCGAGTGGATGTCACGCGGTTGCCATTCAACCGACTCATCGGATTGGAGTCGGCAGCCCCAGACAGCGGGTTCCTCGTCGGCCTGCCCGACGGGCCGCAGTACACCAACCACCTCGGCACCGTCCATGCGAGCGCCCTGCTTGCCGTCGCCGAGGCCGGGTCCGGGGCCTTCCTTGTGAGGCACATGGGCGGCGGGGCCGGTTTCGTCCCAGTGGTCCGTCGGCTGGAGTCGAAGTTCCGCAATCCGGCATCCGGCCGAGTATGGGCGCGAGCGAACGTCCCTCCGGAGGAGGTCGAGCGGTGGTCGGTGGAGTTGGCATCCCGGGGTCGGGTGTCGGCCGCCGTGCCGGTCGAGGTCGTCGACGCATCCGGAGTCGTGGTGCTGTCGGCGGTGGTCGAGTGGTTCATCGCGCGGGGCGGCCCAGAGGCCGAACTAGATGCTGCACTATGACCGGGGCGGGCACGGCGCGTAGTTTGAAGTCAGCCGGGCGATTGCCCCGGCAGGTGAGCGGAGCGTAATGCGCTCAAATACTTGCCTGCTCACCCAGGGGGTTGCCAAAAAAAGTCACCGATCTGTCGATTTCATCACTGCTCGTTCGACCATGGGTAGGAGCCGCGGTTCAAATCCGGCTGAAAACACTCGGTAACCCGGCTCACTATGGAGGAATGAATCATGAAGTCGGATATGCAGTACCTGATTTCCGTAATCGACGACAAGTTCACACCGGGCCCACCGAGCGACATGCCTGCCATCGGGGAGTTCAATGAGCGGCTGCGCGCCAATGGCCACTGGGTCTACGCCAACGGCCTTTCGGATCCCAGCAAGGCCACTGTCATCGACGGCCGAGGTAAGAAGCCGTTTTTCACCGACGGCCCATTCGCGGAGACAAAGGAGTACCTCGCCGGTTTTTGGGTCATCAAGGCTCCCGACCGCGACGTGGCGCTGAAGATCGCCGCCGAGGGTTCAAAGATCTGCAATCGGAAGGTTGAGTTGCGGCCCTTCCTCGTACTGGGCGAGTGAGCGTGGCCGACGTTCGGGGGCGAGTACGCGGCCCTACCATGAGGAGTCGCGGGCCGGGGCGTTCGCGACCGCCGTCAGACGGCAGCTGGAGGCAAGCGCGCCGAACTAACCGCCCCACCAAACCGGCTGACCGCCCGACAGTTTTGGGGTTGGTGATGACAAAAAGCAACCCATGAGTTCTCTTGATGTTGCGACACGTCAAGGAGGACGTCATGGGTGCCAAGGAGATGGTAGCGTCGTGGACGGAGTATCTCAAGAGCGAAGTGTTGGCCGGGTTGGGAACCACGCTGGGGAATGCCTTGGCGTCGTTCAGCGTGATGATGGCGGACGCCCGGCATTGTCAATCGGGACGTTTGGCTTCGCATGGTCACGACGAGGCCAGGCCGGCCAGCCGCCGTCGGCGTTGGGAACGTTGGTTGGCCAATTCCCGCTTCCATCCACGGCAGGTGCAGCAGAAGCTCAATCAATCCATCTGGAAAAGTTGGCGGGGCCAGCAGGCCCTGTTGTTGTTGGACGAAACGCCCAAGGCCAACGATTTGCGGTGTTTGCGTGTCAGCCTGGCTTATCGCCGCCGCGCTGTGCCGCTGGCCAGCATTTGTTATCGACCCGATCGCTTGCCCCAACCAATGCCCAAGTTGGTCCGACAGGTGTTGGCCCGCGCGGTGGCCGAAGTGCCGGCCGGGGTATCCATCGTGGTGATTGCCGACCGCGGCTTGGCCTGGCCCAGCATCATCGATTGGTGCCAAAAACACCAGTGCCATTACCTGCTGCGTTTGCAAAGCGCCACGCGGATGCGCAGCGGCGACGGCTCC
>JANNLP010000257.1:0-10333 GCA_031396905.1 Gemmataceae bacterium | reverse complement strand
GTGACTTGAGTAAGAGCTTGGTTCGCGGGGCCGCCGCCCGGATGCGATTGGAGAGAGTACGGTTCTTGCGAGTCCAACGGATGCGGTTCAGCAACGACATGACGGCCTCTCAGGGTAATACGGCGAGAAATTCGAGTCAGTCCGGTGTTCCGACCGGCGCTTCGGAGTCCTGGGAGAATCCGTTACGATGGTTACGCTTGACCGTACGACGATTAGAACCCAAACTTTCGTCAACCGTACAAATGGGTGGAACGAGCAATATGTGCTGACGTAACTATATGCAAATATGAATGTTGCGCCGAACGTGGACGTTTTAGTTTTCGGTACTCTTCAGAGAAATGGCAACTTATTCCGCGTCGCTCAACAATTTCGCTTTGGCTTCCGCCTTCTTTGCGTCATCAGGCCGACCCAAAGTCGAGAGCAACTTGCTTTGATGAATCAACGCTTGCTTGAGCAACCGGCGTAACTCGCGGTTGATGGGAATGGCATCCGTCGGCGATAACATTTCGACAACTTTCTCGAACTGGGCCAGGGCGGCCGCGGCGTCTTTGCCATTGGCTAGAGTTACGCCAAGCTCCACGCCCACTTCGGCCAGGCGGAGTCGGATGCCGTCGTCAACCACGGAGCCGCCGTCGCTAAGGGAGTCGCCGAGGGCGATGGCCTCGCGGAATTGCGCAACCGCTTCGTCATGGCGGCCCATTTTGCGGAGCAATTCTCCGAGATAGCGATTCATGGTGACGCTGTCGAGTTTGGCTGCACGCGCGTCGGGGTGGGCGTCGGTGTACCGAGTATTGATGGCGATTGCGGCACGCACTTGATCGGCGGCGGCGGGCCAGTCTTGCTGTTGAGTTAAGACACGTCGGTAAACTTCATGACTTTGAACGGCCGAATAGGCGAACTGTTTCGATGCCGGAAATGCCGCCGCCAGCCGATCGTGAATGCCGGTGGCTTCATGGGCATGGGTCTTGGCTTCGTCAAGATTCTTGGTCTTGAGATTGGCGACAGCGAGTCCATCTACCGCAACGGCTTGAAGATACAGGAACTGGCCATCCCCCGGCGCAACCACAGACAATTGCCGCGCACCACTGAGCGCACGCTCGAATGCCTCAACCGATTTTCCCGGCTCATTGACTTCGGAGCGCACCATGCCCAACGACAACAGAGTGAATACTTCGCTGGCCAAATAGGCTTGTTTGTTGGGAAATTCAGCGCTCAACTGATGCCGCAACTCGGCGGCACGTTCCAGGTGCGCACGCGCATCCGGTCGTCGGTCACGGTCTTTCAACATTTGTTCGCCAAGAAAGCCCACCGTATTGGCCAAGTCTTCGCGGTACGTGGCAACTTGCGGATTCGCGGCTACCAACTTGTCGAGCTGTTTAGCCGCGATGACCAGTTGTGCTTCACCGTCGGATGCCGTGTCAGGGTTCCTGATCAGGCACTTGCCATATTCCAGATGACAGATGGCGAGATCGCGCTGAATTTCCGCAGTTTTGGCATCGGTAGCCGCGAGGGCGGCTAAAGCGCTTGTGGCTTGCTGAAATAGTTTGGCTGCACGTTGCGTTTCATTGCGATCGGCCAACGACCGGGCCAGTTGCCGAGTAGCCCGTGCTTTCCGCAGTTGCAATTCCGGCGTCGTGGCTTCCTGACTGACGAGCTGTTCCAAATAGGGAATGGTTGCTTCCCAGGCGTTTTGATCGAAATCGTGCATCGTATCCGGACGGACGCCGATGCGCTCATAAACCTGTTTCAGCGTTTCATCCAGTGCGAGAGTCGCCAGGTCGAAGTTTTGACTCGCGCGCAGTCGCTCCGCCTCCGCTTGCCTGGCCCGCTCCAACGCTTCGCCGCGAAGGCCAGCTTCTCGATATGCGGCCACGGGTCCGCCAATCGCAAGCGCCACCAATAACAATGCGGCAATTCCGGTTAACGCAGTAATCGCGGGGTTGCGGCGGCACCACCGCCACGCTCGCCCTGCCGGTGAGACGGGCCGAGCTTGAATGGATTGGCCGTCACGGAAGCGGTGCAAATCCTCGGCTAATTCTCGCGCCGTGGCATAACGCTGGCCGGGTGCCTTTTCCAGGCACTTTAAGCAGATCGTTTCCAGATCGCGCGGCAGCTTGGCTTGCAGTCGGCACGGCGGCACCGGCTCCGTTTGCCGCACTTGCATCAACGTGTCAACGGCCGTAGCGCCATGAAACGGCGGCCGGCCCGTTAACAACTCATAGAGAATGGCGCCCAGCGCCCAGATGTCGCACGCCGGGCCAACTGTTTCCGGATCGCCGCCCGCCTGCTCCGGCGCCATGTAGCTGGGTGTGCCCAGCAAGTCACGGCTGTGGGTCAGTCCCGACTCGACGGACATGTTTTTAACCAGGCCGAAGTCCGTCACTTTGGGCCGGCAATAATTGAGGTCGTCGCGCAGGCGCGATTCGTTGTCCCAGTGGAGCAATACGTTGGCCGGCTTAAGATCGCGATGAACCAGGCCGCGCTGATGTGCCAGGTCCATCGTTTCGGCCAGCGTCGCCACCAAACGGGCGGCGGCACGCGCCGGTTGTGGCTTGCCCGCCATGTGCCGCGATAGGCTGCCGCCGGCGACGTATTCCAGCGCCAAAAATGGTCGGCCTTGCTCTTCACCAATCTCGTAAATCTGCACGACGCCGGGATGGCGCAAGGTCGCCAGTGCCTCGGCCTCGCGCTGCAATCGTTCGCGCTCGTCCGGCGTGGCCTGCACGCGAATGATCTTGAGTGCGACGGGTCGTTTGAGCCGCTGATCGGTCGCGCGATAGACGACACTGAGCCCGCCACGCCCCAGCAAGCCCGTCACTTCATACCCGGGAACGTTGGGCCACTCCGCAGTCGAACTTGGATTCTCCGGCTTGGTAGGGTCGTCGTTGCCCGTGTTGTAATATGTTCCGAGTTCGGCGGAATAGGCCGCGGCAACGTTCTTGCGCAACCGCGGCGTCAACGGCTCCTCGACCAGATTGTCATGGGACGCCAACATGGGGGCATGCGACGAATCCTGCGTGAGTTCCTCCAGGGCGCGGCGACAGTCCGGACACCGATCGACGTGTTGTTCGATCATCGCTTCATCAGCGGATGTCAATTGGCCATCGAGAAATGAGCGCAAGCGCCGTTGGATTGGACACGCGACACTCACGACTCTTCCCCTTCCAAGTACTTCACTTCGTCGCGCAAATATTTCTGCACGTTGTTTCGCGCCTTGTAAACAGCCGCAACTTTCATGTTGAGCTTGAACGCCACGTCGCCGACCGGCATTTGCTCGATGGCCGAGAGGCGATAAACATCCCACGTCTGGGGAGCGATGCGCAAACGGACGCGGCTTGCCGCCAACTCCAGCAACTCGCGGTCGTAGGCCGCCTCCAATCGCGTGACCAGATCGTCGCGGGCCTCGATGGAATCCAACGGGTCGGCCCCGTTCATCGCTCCGGTCTCAACCCTAGTCCGCTGCAAAGTCCGCAGCAAGTCGTGCCACGAGTTGTGAACCACCGTGCGCAGCCAACCGCGAAACCGCAGCGTCGCATCATACTCGAACGTCTGCATCACCCGCAGCAGTTTGAGCAATATGGTCTGCGTCAGGTCTTCCGCATCCGCCTCTTGCAAACCGCCGTGCCGGCACCAGCGATAGATTCGCGGCCCGTAACAGTCAATGAACTCCTGCCACGCCCCGGGGTCTGCGGGCAATAGGCGCAGCCGCCCCAATAGCGTCACGCTCGTCAGCGGCCCGGAGGCAGTGTTCATAACTCTTACGCCCCAAAACACCCGTTTTGGAACCCGAAGTTTTCGCGACTGAATGATTAGTAACTTCTTGTACCCTATCAGGTTTGGTCGATCATGGGAGACGCGGATGGAGACTGCCGACCATCCACATGTATAAATTACCCCACAACCGGAGACACCCATGAACACTCGGATTGCCGCACTATTCCTCGCGATCGCCTGCATCACGTCGGCCGCCATCGGCGACGACACCAACACGAAACCCGCCAAGAAAACGGTCCGCGCTGCCGACGGTGTAAACATCGCTTGCGAAGTTCGCGGCCAAGGTGACACCGCCATCATCTTCCTGCACGGCTGGTGCGGCGACCATGAGTATTGGAAGCATCAAGTCGAGCCGTGCAGCAAGGAATACCGTGTCGTCACTCTCGATCAAGCGGGCCACGGCAACAGCGGCAAAGACCGCAAGAAGTGGACCGTGGACAGCCTGGCCACCGATGTCGAGTCCGTGGTCAAGCAGCTTGGCCTCAAACGGGTGATTCTCGTCGGCCATTCGATGGGCGCGCCGGTCTCTCTCATGGCCGCAAAGCGCATGCCCGGAACAGTCATCGCTGTCATCGGCGTTGACACGCTGCAAAATGTCGAACGCAAGATGCCTGAGGAACAATTGAAGCAGTTCCTCGAGAGGTTCGAGAAAGATTTCCCTGGCACGATCCTGGGCATATTCCCCGGCATGTTTCCCGAGAACGGCGATCAAGAACTTGCCAAGGAGATCCTAACCCGGGCCGCAGCGCAGGACAAGACGATGGGGATCGGACTGATGCGTGACATGTTCGCGCTGGACCAGGCTGCGGTCCTTAAAGAAGCCAAAGTCCCCGTTCGCTGCATCAACTCAGCCGGCGGATTCCCCTTCTTCACCCCTACCGCCACCGACATCAACAAGAAATACGCCGACTACAACGCCGTCACCATCGAAGGAGTTGGCCATTACCCCATGCTCGAAAAGCCGGAAGAGTTCAACAAGAAGCTGAAAGAAGTGCTGAAAGAGTTCGCGGCGAAGAAGTAGAAGCCAGAGTGGCATTCGCCGGGTGCCATACTCTTGGCTCGGTAATGCCAGGAGGGCGGCTCACGTGGTGGCGACGCACTATTCCACTGATGAAGGCACAACCACCGATCACGCTTTCGGGACTGTTAGTAAGGGCATCCAGTTACGGTTTCCGCAAAAGGCGTGCTTCGTCGATGTACGACTGTACTGTGCGGACAAATTGCGCTTTCTCCTCGGCTGTCGCAAACGCCCGGTCTCGAATAACTGCTGCCAGTTGCCCACGGCAACGCAGAATATCGACAGATTCGGGAGTCACTAGCACGGATTCGATTTGTCCCCATTAATATTTGATCTGTGCGCCATTCTGTTTGGCACCTATCCCATCTGGAAGCAACTCGACTTCGACTGAAAACGGTTTGGTGCCAACGGATTCGCGAATACTCTCCCGAATGCGATTTCGGGTGTACCACCACGCGCCCCACGGGTAGGCGATGGCTGCAAGTCCACCACCAATTAAAGCTGCTACGGTATTGTCGCGACCCGGAGCAATATTCAAGAAATGCAACAGGCCCGCCGTGGAGACCCCCGCAAGGATCATGCCGAAAAAGTACTCGGACCACAACCAATGGCGACTTGATCTGGAGTATTTCGACGCTCGCGCCCAAGTGTCTACGCAATCGTCCAATGTGGCATCGAACTGAACACGCATGATTCCGTCAAAGTACGCGTCCGAGGAAATTTGTCCCCTGCAATCAAACTCATGGCAAATGAATGGTCGCCGCGCCGCTGACGTCGAAGTCGGCGGGAAAATCAAAATGCACCGACTCTGCCCAGATTTCATCGGCTTGAGCGGCCAACTCAAAGTAGCGCCACATGCGCCAGTCTGTCTGAACGTAGCGCGAAAACGCTTTCGGCGACTGATCGGCTTGAATGCTGAACTTCGCCAGTTCATCGTCCCAGCCTAGGCCAGTTTTCCCATCCCGGCCAACGGCCAGGCTTAAAGTTGCATGCGGTCGCGGCCGCATTTTGGTCCCGGTCGTCTTCACTCGCAGCAGAACGTGATAAGCGATGTAGAACAAATGCCATCCGCCCGGCAGCACGTCGTCGGTGGATCGCTTCCGCAGACACATTCCAAGATCGCATAACACATGCTTGTGAAAACTCTTGAGATCGTTGTACTTGATTCGACCATCCGGCCCGACATCGTTTGTCGTGAACGACTTAGCCAAATCGCGCTCAGCCTGGACGTTCTTGCATGATTTCGCATGGGCCGCCAATCGGAAATATGCATCTCGACTCATCTCAGGCCTCCTTCGCCGACGCCGCAGGACAAATTGAGATTCTCTCTTCTAGATAAATACGTCCGCCGCCGTTCCACGGATCTCACAGACACCATAGCAGGACCGCCCTATGGCCGGGCACCACGCCATTGGCTTGGCAAAGGCATGAGAGCCACTCGCGTGGTAGCAAACCCATCCCATCGACTTGGACCTCGATCGAACAATGCGGCCGCCGGTGTGATCTGTAGACAAGCCGCCGGTGGCGATCGTCCCGTGTATTGACTTCACTGCTTGTTCGATAACTTGCGACATGTCGCTCACTTCATAATGAACGAATCAGTTCCTTGACTTTCGATTCGATCAGATCCCGAACGTCCCGGAATTTCTCCGGAGACATTTCCTTGGGATCGGGGATATTCCAGTCTGTCCGTTGTTTGGCTAGAACCAGAGGACATTCATCGCCGCAACCCATGGTCACGGCAATGTCGATCTCTTTTCCGTTGAAGTCGTCGAGTCCTTTCGATGAATGCGTGGTAAGGTCATAGCCGAGTTCCTTCATAGCCTCGACCGCCTTCGGATTCACGTTACCTGATGGGCGAGAACCCGCACTGAATGCCTCGACCCTACTGCCTCCATGGATATGCGCAAAAGCTTCGGCCATTTGGCTTCGGTTCGAGTTTTCCACGCAAACGAAGACAACCTTCTTCATGAGCACGCTTCCTTTGCAGAGGCTCGGGAGCAGCACCCAGGTTCTTGCACACAACGGCAGGCGACTACGCTTAAGCACGCTCCGATTACCGGTGCGGTCAGGTAAATCCACAGACTGTCTAATCGAAGCGACACGAGCGCTGGGGCCAAAGAACGTGCTGGATTCATTGACGCTCCGCTAATTGGACCAGCAAATAAGGCTTCCAGGGCAATGACCGACCCAACTGCCACGCCAGCCAATACGCCCTTTTCTTTCGCGCCAGTGGATACGCTGAGGATCACGAACATCAGAATCAGTGTGAGAATAATCTCCAATGCGAAGGATTGAAATGCGGGCCCTGCCGGTATCGTTGCGCCTAGCGTCGGGTGAGATGGGAACAACAACCGAAGTGTGAGACTTGCAAGAAGTCCTCCGGCACACTGGGAAACGATATAAGGCACAACTAACTGGCGGTCAAATCGGCGAGCCAAGTAAAAACCCAGCGTGACGGCTGGGTTCAAGTGACACCCCGACACCTCACCTAGCGCATAGATCATGGCAAGTACAACCAGACCGAACGTGAACGCGACACCGACATGCGACACCGTGCCGCCGCTCACATCGTTGATGACAATGGCTCCCGTGCCTGCAAAAACTAAGGCATAGGTGCCGAACATTTCGGCGAAGAGTTTTCGCATGATGTCCCCCAAATTGTCATTGTCTCCGCCGCAATCGGCGTCCAGTATGGCTGCATCAGCAACAAAGAAAGGGAAGCTAGGGCTTCTACGGCTCCACCATTTCGTTTCTGACAGCAGCTTTCAAGTCACGGACTTGCGCATCGGAGAGTAATGGCTTTGCCTCTTCGATGAACGCGTCAGCGACCGACCGACAGTGCTTAGTCCAACCCGTCTTGTGCGGAGGCACCTTAATGTCGATGGACTTTGCCTGTGCCTCCCATGAATTTTTCGCGATCTTGATTAACTGGTCAGTGACTTCCTGGCTCATCTTTTCATTCTTGGCGAACATCTTAAGGCGGTCGATTATTATTGTGCGGAACTCAATTGCCGAAAGCTCATTGATTCTGTCAATGCCGCGCCACGTCTCCTGCGTCAACGCCTTGATCGACTTGTCCCCGGACAGCCGCGAAGGCTTAGCGTCATTCGCTGCTAAAACTAAATGGGCTTTCTTGGCAACGTCGGCTCGCAGTGCATCATCCGCGACTGAAATACGGATAATCCCTCCGGAATGGTTTGCAGAACTGGTCGTCACACCATTGATCTGGTCAAGCTGCTCCAACACGGGAGCAATACGATGGCCGCAACCGAGCCCCGCTACAGCGTTTCAAGCGAAGCCAGGCGTCGCAAAAAGTATGTCATGCGCAAGTCGGGGATCATTCGGGTCCGTACCGTCTCTTAACCTCGAATAAATCAAGAGCGCAGCGACGACTAAGCCGGCACTGCCAATCAACAAGAGTCGCTTGTTGTTCATTTCGCATCCCCTCCACGGTCATACTACGGGCAGTGGGAGTTTCCGGTACTGGCATTAGGTTAGCTCAGCATTCGGTGACACCGAGAATTGATTTGATGCAGTCCTAAGTTCAAGCCGCGGTGTTTGACACCTTGTCGTTCAAACTGGCCCAGCGTTCCAGCTCTTCCGTGGTTTTTTTCATGCTGCTTCCTGAGATGTCGGCCAGCGCTCGTTGCCACCAACCTCGGTTGCCGAACCGCGCCGCGAGGAAACGAACGATGGCGTGGCCGAAGACGATGAACAACACGCCAAACGCATAATTGCCGGCAACATACGCGGGACTCAACTTGTCGAGGATGAAGTGCGGTTCGGGCGCCCAATCCATCAGCCATTGCAAGCCAACGATCAAACCGCAAATCCAGACGAGTGGCGACAACAGAATGACCCACTTGAACTGACGGATCTTGGCCATGTGCAGGCGCGACAGCGAACTTTGGATGTCAACCACTGAGCCGCTCCAATTGATCTCCGATACGCGAATGAGTTGGCGAATACTGTCGATCATCAGCGCAATCGCGGCCATGATCACGACGACAGTGGGGCCGACCAGCGACCAGTTTGGCCAATGTCTGCCGAGAAACGGCGCGGTCACCAGTAAGATCGCCAGGCAGAAAGCAACATCCAGCGCCGGCCAAATGGCCGAGCGATTCATCCGCTGCCGCGCCGGCCGCGTGACGGTCAGTCGGAGTATCTCGCTGTCCATGTTGAGTGTTCGCTCGAGTTTTTCGTCGAGGCGTTGCCATTGCTGTTGCAGTTCTTCAAGTTGCATCGCTTTCTTCTCCCTTGATCACTTTTCGGAGGCCATGACGGTCTGCCGAAGCGATTGCTTCAACCGGTTCAGCCGTGTCCCGACATTGGATTCGCTGATGCCGATCACTTCCGCAATGTCGCGATAAGTATTGCCTTCCAGCGACAACAGCAGGACTGCCCGATCGGCCTCATTCAGCCCTTCCAGCAGTTCGCGCAATTCCTGGAGTTGCTCCTGCTTCGACTCATCGCGCGGCGAAGGCGGGTCAAACGCGTTTTCCGATAGCGGCGTTTCGCTTTGCCGCCTTTGTCGTGCCCGGCGGAAATCGATGGCGACATTCAGGGCAACGCGATACATCCACGTCGAGAACCTACGGCTGCGATCATAGTTCCCGAACGCAGCCCACAACCGACCGACGATCTCCTGAAATAGATCGTCATGATCATGGGAACTGCGGGTGTAGGCCCAGCAGATCTTCAGCAGCCATCGCTGATACTCATGGATCAGCGCGAGAAAGCCAATCTGATCGGCTGACTGCGTTTTCGCACCACTCGGCTGTGGTTGAGTGTCTTCCGGGGATGCCATGTCAGTTTCGCTTCTGTCCCGACGTTTGCGTTACGTCATGTGATACGTTCGACAGGGCCGGTTTGTCACAAGTGGCATTGGGATTGATAAGAGGTTTTCCGCCGATGGAGGCCGTCAATGAAATGAAGGCACAAAAACCGAATTCCGACAAACAAATCTTGACTTGTGTCAAAAAAGAGTGTACACTTGTACCGTATCGGCGCGACACGCCGATGCATTGAGATGCTCTCGCCAGGCTCGGAACCAGTTTGGCTGGCACATCGATCGCGCGGATGGCTGGCCGTCTACCCGCGCGGTGATGAATTCGACCGCGGCTGTTGGCGTTCATGGCTTGCGCGGCATCGGTTCCGACCGTGCGAATCGTGAATGATCAACAACGAGTGCATGATGTATTCGCGCTGATGTCGAGTAGCGGCTAGTTAACGGGTTGAAAGGCGATGCGACGGGATGTGTCGATCCGGCGAAAATGTCGCGGAACGATGAACTCACTGGACGCTGCTCTCGCCATGCGACAAATCGGGCTGGTGCTTCGGCGCTGGCTCGGTGTAGTCGGGCCGACGTCTTGACGCTGGCTCGATGTCATCATCACTTGCTCGCGAACCGGGCTGGTGGTGCTGACATCGAGCCAGCGGTCGGCTCGACTACACCGAGCCAGCACTGAAGTGCTAGCACGATTTGTCGCATGGCGAGAGCAGCGTCCAGTGAGTTCATCGGTCCGCGACATTTTCGCC
>JANNLP010000238.1:0-6414 GCA_031396905.1 Gemmataceae bacterium | reverse complement strand
GAATGCGAGCGGTTTGTGAGTCGGCGTCAGGCCGCCATTGAACGTGAGCGGCCCGAGTTGGGCGTCGAGTGGTGCCGAGCTGGTTCCGGTGAGGTTGTCCATTCCTGTCAGCGTGAAGTTGGCCAGCGTTGCCACGCCGATCAAGTTGTTGTCACCGGCGATATTGCCAGGTGATGGCAGGGAAATATCGAATGGTGTTTTGGCGACATTGTTCAACTTGTTGCCGGCGACGACGGTGCTGGAGAGTTTGAAGGAGTCGTCCGGATCCGCGCCGCCATTGCGCGTGACACCGCCGCCAGCTTTCTGGACGTTGTTGATAATCGTGCTGTTGGCAATGTCAATCAGGCCGTCGTACAGGAACGTGCAAAGCCCGCCGCCTGCACCGTTGCTGGCGGTGTTGCCGGAGATGGTGGAATTGGTGATCCTAAAGCCGCTACCGATGACTGAACCGTAGAAGTAAATGCCGCCGCCGCCGGTATCGGTACCTTTGGCGGTGTTGCCGGAGATAGTGCTACCCGTGATGGCGACATCGCCGCCGAAATAGAAGTACACACCGCCGCCGGCCCCTTCAGACACATTGCCGTTTATCCACGTGCGTTCAATGAGAGTTTTACTCTGCTGGCCGATTGAGATACCGCCGCCCGAGCCAACGTTGAGATCTGGGGTGCCCGTGGAAACGTTGTTGCTTATTTCGGAATCACGCACAGTTAACGATGTGTCTGGTGATTCCGTGTAGATCGCGCCACCGGTGGCTTCTGCCGAATTATTCGAGAGAATGCAACCAAGAACTGTCAACGATTCGTCTCCGACACGGATCGAGCCGCCGCGGTCATCGGGAAAAACGCCCGAGCGCTTGCCGTTGATCAGCGTAAGATCACTGATGCTGATGACATTGGCGGTGCCGGTGGCATCGATGGAGAAATGCCGGCTCTTCGCTTTGGCGTCAATGGCCAGGGCCGTACCCGGGCCAACGATGTCAACGGCATCGACAATTGGGAAATCGCCAAGGCCGAGTGTGATGGTCTGTGCTCCGAAGAAAACGCCAGCATCGAAAGTAATGGTGTCGGCGGATCCCACGGCATTGGCGCGATTAATGGCTTCACGCAGCGACAGCAGCCCGTCGGTGTCAATCGCTTCATCATTGGCAGCGTTGACCACATAGTTGTGCTTCATCGACACAACAAAAATGCCGGCGGTGCCTGCCGGCACGGCATCCGGCAGGCCGGTGTCGAACACTTCATTGGCGGCGATGCTGACCTTGTATGTTCCCGAGTCGCCCGAATCCCAGGAGCCGCCGGGCGGCATGAAAGTGTAAGTGGCGATGCGCGGCGTACCATTGCTACCCACATCCACAGTCGCGCCGATGACGGTTAACAGCTTACCCACCGGGTCGAAAATCTGAATGTCGCCAAAGCCGATTTGCGTGACATCAATAGCGATGTCGTCGATGTACCTTACCTTCACCGTATTCGGAGCCGTTCCCGGTGATGTAATCGCCGGCATGGTCACGACGGACCCGGTGGGGACGGCGCTCACGGATTCAATCGCACCAATGTCCGTTTGCCCTTCCTGATCGCGCGGCTGACCGCGCTGATCGAGAGTCAACCCTGACAGATTCGAGCCGGCATTGCGCACTGGACTTCCGGGCAAAGGCAAATGCGTCAGAATCGAAAGGCCGTTGTTCGATAGCGGCGCGAGCTTGGCGCTGACGGGAACCTGCAGGTTACCAAGGATGCTGGACGTTTGATTGAGGAACGACATGCCATTGGTCACGCCGATGAGGCAATTCACAGCATTGACGGTCCCGCCCGAAAGAATGTCTGGGGAAGCCGGATGAATGTTGCCCGCGACAATTGTGCTTTCAAGGTTGACGACGCCGGTGATCTTGTTAGCCGCCAGGCCACCGCCGCCGAACGAGAACGACGTATTGTCCGTGATGGTGGAGTTGCTGATGGTAAAGTCGCCCTTGGCGGTGTTAATCGAGATGCCACCGCCTCGACCCGCGGCGGTGTTGCCGGAAATTGTCGTGTTGCGAATGGCGAAGCCGTCTGTTCCAACGTCGCCATAGAAGTAGATCGCTCCACCACCGCCGGTGCTGCCTGATTCCATGTTTCCGGACAGCGTGCAGTTGGTCATGTTGAGACTGCCGCCGATGTAAAAATAGATGCCAGCCCCGCGAAAGCCGCTGTTGCCGGAGAATGTGGATTGATTGACGGTCAGACTGCCGCCTTTGGCGACGAACACGCCGCCGCCGGAGGAGCCGACGCCACCCGTGTTGTTGGTGACGATGCAATTGGAGATGGTTACTTTGCTGTCGTCCAAATGCATGCGGACAGCACCGCCGCCATTGAATACTGAGGCGTTGGCTAACTTCAGGGCGGAAATCGACACAGGCTGAGTCGTCTGCACATTGAAAATACGAAACTGCTGTTTGGCATCAATCGTACAGGTATTTTGTCCCCCTCCGTTGATGGTAAGCTGTTCGGTGATCTTGAGCTCGGCCGTCAAATTGATGATGCCGGAGGAGCCACCCCCGAATGTGATAAGATCGGCCCCGGCATTGGCGTTGGCCAGGTTGATGCAGTAACGCAAGTCGCCACTGTTGCCGCTGCCGGTGCCTGTATCGGTGAGAGCGTTGACCGAATAAAACGCGGGCACCGTGCGATCTTCCAGGGCTTTCACTAAAAGGCGGCGATTCCAGCGAGACATTGGCATACTCCGGAAGGATGAAATCTGGGCCGCCCGCGCGGTTACGCCGGGATATAAGGAATGACGTAAGGGCCTTTGGGAATCACGGCGATGCGAGCCTTCGGACCATACTCGGCGAGACAATCGGCGACCGCGCGCTCCACACTGGACGCCGGCTCGACGTGGCATTGTCGCAGCGTTTCGGCCGACAAGCCATCGCTGACGACTTTCACTTTACACCGTTCGGCCACCTTGGCAAACTCCTCTAATTGCCATTGGTCCAGCACGAAATAATCGCCGCCGAGAATGCGCCGTTTGAACTCGGCAAGATCGGTGTTGTCTGCCAGTAGCTTTTGGAACTCCGGACTGCCAATACCTTCACTGAGTGACGCCGCCATGATGATCGTGCCGCCACGCTTCACAATCGGCAGCGCTCCAGTCAGTCCCTTGACGGCTTGGTACCAGGTGGTATCGAGCGGATAGCCGGCCGAACTGGTGACTACGATATCCACGGGTTCTGCAACCGGCACGCGAACGACGTTTTCGATGAAGCGCACGCCGGCCGTCCATGCCGCGATCATGTCGCCCGCTCCCACCCATATGACTTGTCGCCGTTCATCCAGGCAAACATTGACAATGAAGTCACAACCCGCCAGCAAAGCGATGCGAGTGTTTTCTTCGTGAACGGGATTGCCTTCGACGATGCCGCAGTCAGCATTGGGATGTTCGAGGAATTTCGGTCCATGCCAGACCTTAACTGTTTCCAGCGCCGCGAGTCCGGGGCAAATCACCTTTCGACCACCTGAGTAACCGGCCATCAAATGTGGCTCGATCAATCCGGTCGTGATCTTGAGATCGGCGTTCACAAAGCGCGAATCAATCCATGCCGGCACACCGGCGGCCGTCGTACCCAAGTAACTGTGCTCAGCCAACATCTGCCCGTGATGGTTTTCGATGCGGTAGTTCCTAGTGATTTCCGCCCCGACCATTTCGTCCAGCTCCGCGCCCTCATTTGGCCGATGCAACCCCGTGGCGATGAGAATGAGAATGTTCGCGCGGGGAATGCCGGCTGCTTCCAAAGTCTGCAACATCGGTGGCAAGATCAACTTGTTCGGCACTGGGCGAGTCACATCGCAAATCGCAATGCAGGCATCGCGCTTGCCACGCGCCAACTCGGCAAGCGCTTTCGCGCCTTGAGGATGACGCAGGCAATGAAGAATGTCTCCCGCCGGATTCGCTAACGGCGGTGCGGCCCGAATTGCCAATGGCCCCACGACGCGGTCGTCCGGCAATTCCACGGACAACCCGGTCCGGCCATAGTCCAAAGTTACGCGCATGACTTTCCGCTTATCGACGCTTCGTGGAAGCGTAAATACGTGACATTAATCAGGATACCATGAACAACGGCCGCGAACATGGTGGAGAAGCCACCATTGCGACCTCAGCCGCTATACCTCCAACACGATCTTGCCGAATTGCCCGGCTTCTTCCATTCGCCGTTGAGCGTCGGCGGCTTCAGCCAACGGGTAAATACGATCGATGACCGGCTTCATACCTGATGCACGATACAGCTCCAGCATTGCGGCAAACTCGGCAGGCGAACCCATCGTGCTGCCAAGCAAGTTTAACTGTTTCCAAAAGAGCCGGCGAATATCCAGCTGCGGCGTGAGTCCCGTTGTTGCGCCATATGTGACGATCCGGCCGCCAGCTTTGCACAGTTCGATGGCGGAATTGACGGTGGCACCGCCGGCTGAATCGATGACGACATCGATGCCACCTGAAAGTGCGGCCATTTCCTTGACCCACGTATCTGACTTGTAATTGGCTCCGGCGGTTGCGCCGAGGGCCTTTGCTCTGGCAAGTTTTTCATCGCTGCTGGAAGTCACAAACACGTTGGCACCGAGCGACTTTGCGATCTGCAGAGCGAACAACGACACGCCGCCGCCGATGCCAGTGACCAATACGGTCTCGCCCGGTTGAACTTTGGCGCGGGTCACGACAGCGCGATAGGCCGTGAGCGCTGCCAATGGCAGGGCTGCGGCCTGCGGCCACGACCAGCCGGCCGGCATGGCGTAGATGTTGGTAATCGGAACGGTGACGAGCTCGGCAAGGGTGCCGTTGTCGGGTAAGCCGAGTATGCGGAAGTTCGGGCCGAAGAATCGCGAATCGTCGCCCCAGTCCAAGCCAGGATTGATGACGACCGGCTTGCCGATCCACGATTCATCGACACCATCTCCCACCGTGGCGACTTCGCCCGCGCCGTCGGAACCAAGGATGATCGGCAATTTGATCCCGGCATACTGGCCCTTGCGAATCCACACATCGCGGTGATTGAGCGCCGCCGCCTTAAGTTTCACGACAACTTCACTGGGCCGTGCCACCGGATCGGGCACGGTTTCCAGTTTCAGATTCTCTGGCCCGCCGATTTCGCGGAGGATGATCGCGCGCATGGTTTGACTCAGTATTGGGTCGTCAAGAATCGCCTCGTGGCGGACTCATTAAGTGCCGCGTCCACTTCATGTCATCGCGCATTGGCCAGTCTTCACGGAAGTGGGCACCCCGGCTTTCTGTACGGCGCTGTGCGGCGTCGATCATTAGGCGGGCGAGCGTCAGCAGGTTTTGCAGTTCCCAGCCGGCCTTGTCGGCGAAGACGCGCGGAAGGATGTAGCGGCACCAGAAGCCAACGCTCTCATTAGCTTCCGCCAAGCCGGCGGCGGTGCGCACGATGCCCATTTGCCGAGTCATCAGGCTGCGCAGCGCGTTAGTCACGTCGGCGGCATCGAGCATGTCGGCACCGGTGAGCCGCACTTCGCTACGGACCGAGCGTACTTGAAATGATGTCGCATCTTTGGCTGCGGTGGCACCGGCCAAGCGTCCGCATGATTCGCCATAGACCAGGCCCTCAAGCAACGAGTTCGATGCAAGCCGGTTGGCTCCATGCAGGCCGCTCGAAGTGACTTCACCCGCGGCCCATAAGCCTGGCAGCGTTGTGCGGCCATCGCCATCGACCGTTACGCCACCGATGGTGTAATGCGCCCCGGGCCGGACTGGAATGCGATCCTTGGCAATATCTAAGCCAATTTTCTGACACACGGCGGCAATGCCGGGGAATCGCAAGCGGACGTGGGCCGGATCAAGGTGCGACAGGTCGAGATAAACATTGGGGTGTTGCGTCTGACGCATCACGTCGAAGATAGCCCGCGCCACCACATCGCGCGTGGCTCGCTCGGCTCGCGGATCGATCTCGGGCATGAAGCGATGGCCGTCTTTGTCGCGGAGGTATGCGCCTTCGCCGCGCACGGCTTCCGTGATGAGGAAGCGTGCCGAGCCAGCAACGTAAAGAATCGTCGGGTGAAATTGCATGAACTCAAGATCGCGGACCTCGGCCCCGGCCCGCCACGCCGCGGCAATGCCATCGCCGGTGGCCACGGGCGGATTGGTCGTCTCGCGGTAAACCATGCCCGCGCCGCCGCTGGCCAAAACGGTCTGCTTGGCCCAAACCAAAAGGTGATCGCCATCGGGCCGAGTGACTACCGCACCGACGCAGACACCTTCATATGTCAATAGATCGAGAGTAAACGTATCGTCCCAGATCGTGACACTCGCCGCATTCTTCGCCTTGGCGATGATGGCGCGCATGACCTCGAAACCGGTGGCGTCGCCAAGGGCATGGACAATGCGGCTATGGCTGTGGCCGCCTTCCCGAGTCAGCGCAAGGTGGCCATC
>JANNLP010000220.1:0-7817 GCA_031396905.1 Gemmataceae bacterium | reverse complement strand
TGAGCGTGTTCGAGAAAGGCATCAACATTGGCTGCGATGTTGGCATGGGTCAGCATGATGCCTTTGGGTTCGCCGGTCGAGCCACTGGAGAAGACCACGGTGGCCAGTTGATCGGGCTTGTGATTGCGCAGACCAAGCAGCAATTCCAACAACCAACCTGGTAACAGGATCACGGCCAAAAAATACCGCAGTTTGGTCCAGCGGCCAACTTGCGGCAACAAGTCTTCCAAAATGATCTGCGTCACATCATCGCCGAAGTCGCCGGGAATCTTGGCGAGGAATTTCTTCGAAGTCAGGACGTGCCGGAGTTGGCATTGGCGAACGGAAGATTGCACGGCATCGGTGCCCGCGGTGTAGTTGAGATTCACGGCGGTCTTACCAAGTAGACACAGCGCGAGATTGGCGAGCACGCCACCGGTGCTCGAAGGGAGCCACACGCCGACCATGTGTTCGACGCCGAGTATCGGTCGCAACAACTTGGCCAGGCACAGTGCTGCCGTCAGCGCCTTGCCGTAGGTCAATTCGCGGCCAGTACCGGAGGTGTCGATCAAACACTGGCGGAACGGTCGGCTGGCGGCGTTGCGGACGAATGACCGATGCACCGGTCGAAGCTCGGCGGCACGCGCTATTGCCGACTGGGCCAGCAGTTCCTGGACAGCGGTGCGAGCTTGATATGCGCCGGCATTGGGCGGCAACGCTGGGCCGAAGCGAACTTGTACTGGTCCGGAGCCGCGCTGCGACCGCTTCCAAAGTAACTTTCCGCCGGCGTATCCCCAGCGACTGCCCCACATGCGATCAATGCATGCGGGAATCACCGGTGCATTGGCCAGCGCGGCGATGCGCTCGAAACCGCGGCGAAACGGCAACATCGTTCCGCAGCGAGTCGGATATGCTTCCGGGAAAATGACCACCAACTCGCCGTTCTTCAGGAAGTCGATTGCCGCCTGTATCGCCTCTCGCAGTCCTTTTGGCCCGGAGCGCGGCATTGGGATGGCACCCAGTCGGCGAAGAAACCAGCCCAGGAAACCCTTGCTGACAAAACGCTCGTCGATGATAAAGCGCACTTTGCGGCGTGACGCGGCCATCAGCATCGCGCCGTCGGCGTAACTGACGTGATTGCAGACAATCAGTGCCGGGCCTTTTTCAGGCATAAAAGCGCGGCCGGAAACCCGCAGACCATAGACCAACCGGGCCAAAACCGCCGCAACCACATGTAACATCAACCGCCCTCGGGGTTTCCGTCGAGAAGCGTACCGGGAATAGATGCAATCGTCAACTTACGACGGCAGCACATGAGCGACCCGTCGCGAATCGCAACCGCGACGGAACTTTGGGTTGTGACAACATTGACACTCGTTTCACCTGATTCGCCGACGTTCGCCGTCAATCGACGATTACCGCTTTCGCTGAGCGCCCGGGGCGGCCGACCAAACCGTTACCCGGCAACAGGTGTCTGCAATGATACGACGGTTTGCGGTCCTTTCACTCGTGGTGGCTGCACTGTGCGTGAACGGCGCCAATGCCGGTGACGAGTACTACGTCCTCGGGTTCGGTCAACAGCGCATTCCTAACGATCCTAACAAGTGTCACACGTTTGCCACATTCGTCCAGGCGCGTTGGCCTGGTGATGGTCCATGTCCATCGAACGCAATCGTCGAAGAACACACGATCAGTTGGTTGGCGGCCAATGGCAATTGCCGGATTCAAGCACTGTTGCCCGAATGTGGACGTAACTTCGGTATGCACGAGACGATGGAATGGGCTCAGCAAAATGAGATGCGAACGTCAATGTGGGGGCCGTACCGGTGCTGCCCGGACCTTTATTGCCGTGCCTTGAAACATCTTCGGATGTTAGAGAGCGGCAGCGTGCGCTACAAAGCACTTGATTCCGGCCGCGACAGCGACAATGTCAGTAATTGCATTCATGCGGCAAGCAGCGTGGCCGACGGCATGCGGCTTCGCATCGCATCGCCGGGCTGGGGAGAGATGGCCAGCTATGCCGTGTTGAAAAAGTACAGGCCATGGATTCTTGACCGCGAGCCGACGCCGTGGGTTGCCACGGCATTGAATCTCGATCAATATCCCATCATTCACCGCGACTGGCAGTCGCCTCAAAGTGGATTCTTCGGCCCCGTCTATCGTGCCCTCGGCGGGGAGCGCGACCTCCAGGCCACGTATGGGCCTTGATCGCCAGCGTATGTGAATTCTGATTAACGAGAAGCCGCGACGAACTGGGTTCCTACCCTTCGCTTCTCGCGAATCTGGAAAAGCGCATCAACGACTTCGACAAGTTTGTATGGGTTTACCGGCTTGACCATGTGAAGATGGAAGCCAGCGTCTTCGATCCGGTGACGCGATTCCTCACAGTCCATCGCAGTGACAGCCACCAATAGAAGCGGACGTAATTCAGGCATGGCTTGGAGGTGGATTGCGAGTTCGTCGCCGTTCATGCCGGGCATGTGAAGATCGATGATGCAGACGGCCGGCAGGAAGTCGCGTGCCACTTTCAGGGCAGTTGGCCCGTCATAGCAGGCCCGCGAGTCGAAACCGACGAGCTTGAGCAGCGTTGCCGCACTATCTGCCGTGTCAACGTAGTCGTCTACGCAAAGAACGCGGATTCGGTCATCTGTCGCGAAGCCATCCTGGACTGGAGACATGGTATCTCCTACCGCGCCGCCATGATCCAGCGGTTGCAGCGGGCTATGCCACAATGTGGCACCAGTGACAGTGCAAACGATGTGCCATGTGTCGCCAAAACACCGTGAATTGCGGTCGCCTCCATCGCCAGCGCAGTGAAAGCAACCGATGCGGGCCGGGGGTCAATCAATCACACGCCGCCGGCGTTGACCCAGACGTGGACGTGGGGTTGGCCGCGGAACCACCAGCAGAATTTCGGGCCTTCGAGCTTCCAGTTGTCCCACACTTCGTCTTTGTCGATGTCGCCATCGCGATAAAACGTCAGGGCACATCGATCCAACCCGCCGTGCTTCTTCAGCGCGGCGAGCACTTCGTCACGGTCTTCGCCGCGGAACGGTTCGATCAGCACGGCCAACACCCGTTTCAATTCGGCTTGTTGGTCGGCCGACATTTCGCTCATCGGCAAGCCGTCGAGCTTGTTGCTGCCGCGATGCTCAATTGCTTTGCGGTTCTCGGCCGGCACCTTGGTTTCGATCAATGCCGCGGTGCGCTGTTTCCCGTCGAGCATCTGGTAAAGCTTGTTGGCCGCCTGAGCCTGGGGCCAAAACACATTGCCGGGGTGCGTGCCTTTCTCGAAGAACTGCTCGCCCTGGTGGCCGTAAAAGATCGGCCCGCCGAACGCCGCCGCGTCGGTGGAATTGCCGTCGGCCCGCAGCGTCATGTGCCGGCCGGTGATCACCATCTCGAACGGCCCGTTGCCCGGCATGCCGAAAATCGCGAGCGAATGTTCGCAGCCGAACGGGCCGCCGCAGTCCTGCTTGATCTCCGTCTCAAACTTCTTGTGCCACGTCGGATCGATCAGCCCGCGGAACACATCGTGAGCCAGGTGCTGCTGTTTGGTCGAAAAGAACTCGCTGCGAATCAGGGGCTTGGTGATTTGCCAGTTGGGCGTTACGACGCTCCGCAACGGCAACTTGGGAAACCGTTCATCGACATGATCCCAATCAAAGCAAGTGACCTTGCGCTGATCCTCGCTGAGCGAATCGTACAGCCCCTTGACGGCCGTCTCCGCCGCCGATTGTGGCGTGGGCGGCGCAGCCATCACCCGAGGCGTCGCCCAAAGCGGCATCACCAACCCCGCCGCCATCGCCCCCAAAAACGACCGACGATCAGTCACATCACACTCGGGGCAGGATTGAGAATTGGCTTTCATGCGGATGCCTTTCGGCGGCGAATGGGCGCAAGTCAGCGTAGCATGGCGAGGGCTGGTGGGCTAGGGTGTCCTTTGCCGCAGGCCATCATGGCTTTTACTTCGCTTCACATTTCACGTAAGATTACCACAGAGGGTTTTCCGCGAGGGCTGACATGATCAACGCCATTGTGAATCGAGGCGAAATCCGACCACTTGAGCCATTACCCACTGATTGGCGCGATGGCCAGCACTTGCGCATCGAAAAAACTGATGAAACGAAACCGGCGGCGTGGCCGTCCGGATTCTTCGATAGCATTCGCATTGATGACCCGGCTTTTGTGCGCCCCCCACAGGGATCGGTCCCGGCTGCGCCGGCCATTGAATAAGTTCACACGTCATGCGCTATTTGCTCGATACGAGTATGTGCATTGCGGCCATGCGAAATCACGCGATGGTGATGCAGCGGATGTTAGCCGTTTCTCCGAGCGAGTGCGCTGTTTCGACGATCACCAGTTATGAACTTGCGACCGGTGTCGAAAAGTGTGCCAACCCGTCTAGAGAACGCATCAAAGTTGACCTCTTGCTATCGACGGTCGGACAGTTGGCCTTTGATGCTCAGGCAGCGAGTGAAGCAGGCCGCATCCGAGCTTTGCTCGAAGCACAAGGTTGTATGATCGGCCCATATGATATTTTGCTGGCAGGTCATGCGAAGTCGGCCGGTCTGATCCTGGTCACGGCTAATTCCGGCGAGTTCAGGCGGGTGTCAGGTTTGTCTATCGAGAATTGGCAACTACCGAGGCCGGCTTAGTCGCCCAAAGCGGCACCACCGATCCCGCCGCCATCGTTCCCAGAAACGACCAACGATCCGTCACATCACACTCCGGGCACGATTGAGAATTGGCTTTCATGGAGATGCCTCTCAGCGGCGAATGGGCGCAAGTCAGCGTAGCATGGCGGCGGGCGGGGGGCTAGTGTGTCCTTTACGGCAGTTCCTCGTACCTTTTCCAAGCGAAAGGCACAGCAGCCGTCGGGATGGTTGCGGTGGCGGCCTGAATGGCTTAGCATGAGCAAAGGCACTCGCAAGTTTCAGCCTACGTTGGGGGGTTGTCATGTCTCGCTTCACTCGAATTGGACTCGTATCGATAGTCGGCATCGCGGTCGGCGGGTATTGCATCCACGCCGCGCAGGACAAAAAGCCGACGGCGGAGGCGCAGATCGTTGTTATTTGCCTTGATGAGGGACAACAAAAGACCGGTGGCCTTGCGGTAGATCATGTCGGCACCCAAGCTGCAATCGTAAAAAGTCGTGCGATCATTCAGCGAGCCATACAACTGGGAAAACTTGACCAACTCGCCTCATTGAAAGTCGGCGATGTGGTTTTGACGATCTCGAACTCGTTGGCGGTCGAGCGATCGAAGGACCACGAAAGCCCATTACTCAAACTCAGAGTTTCCGGCCTCCCCGCAAATGATGCCATGGCCATTTTGGACGCCGTGATCTTGGCCTATCGTGAAATGATCAAGGAAGCCTATCAATCGTTGGACCGAACTGTGCTTAAGGAGATCGAAAAGGCCAGCGAACAACTCGAAACAAATATCCGTGAGGCAGAAGCGAAGTTCACCGAGTTTGTAAAAGCGAATCCCGAAGTGGGCATCGACAGCAACAAACCGATATCGCCGGCACAGTCCAAACTCATACGGACTTTTGAGAACATCGCGAACGCTGAAGTTGACATTAAACAGATGGAATCGCGCATCGATTCGATCAGCACTCGGTCGAAACGCTATGGTGCTTCGAAAGAAAAAGTACTGGAATACATCAAATTCGCTGAACCGAAAACTGACGCTGTAGTTCAAGATGTGGACGAGTACATAAGGATGCTGAAGGCCCAATTAGCCGCGCTTGAAAGCAAAATGACGGAAATGAAGAAAAGCTGCCAACAGACCCAATCTGAACTGCGAAAGCAAATGAGCCAAGAAACGGTGGCCGACCAATTGCGAGATAACATTAGGCGCTCCAAGACCCTTTGGGAAGAAACCGTCAAGGTCATTCGCGACCACGAACGCAAGCCGACAACAGGATTGGTCGTCCGCGTCCTCACCAAGCCGCATGTCGTGGAGTAGCGTGACAAGGTAGGAGTTTTCGCAACCCGGCCGCAATCATGGGAGGTCGCGAGGCACTGGAAATGTCAAAGCGCTCCAACTTGATTCCCATGCTGATGCTCGTGGCCATACTGGTTGGCGTGGCGCTGTTTCTGGCAACGTTCTTGCGGCCAAAGACCTTTACCTCCTTGAGCACGATAAGAATCGTTGCCAAAAACCCTGCCATAGTAGTCGGCAGCGTTCCGACTGGGCAAAGGCAACTAATAGGTAGCGAGGCCATCGCAATTGCAGCATCTCAGACTGAGCGAGTTAAGCAACGACTTGCAGGCGGCGGCTTCATCGCCTTTCCAAATGCCAAGGAGCCGAAGGACTTGGTACAACCCCTGATGTATGGCTTAAGACTATCGCATCTATCAAACCGTCCCAACGATCTTGTCCTGTCTTATCGTTGTCTTGATCGTGACGAAGCTAAGTTGCTGCTTGAGTCCATTCTCGAAGCCTACGACGACGCCCTAAGGGATGTCGATCAGGACGGCAACGGTGGCTACAAGGTCTTGGGTCTGGAAAGACCGTGCAAAGGTATCCCGCGCTCTTGGTGGCCTCTGTTCGGAAATTGAATCTGCGAAATCCGCCGGGTGACGTGCCTTTCGATTGGGAAGGGCACGTGAGCGACCGTGTTGTGCCAGATCTCTATCGTGTTTTTTGCAGAGCCAAAGGCATGGCACACGGCTCTCAATGGCATTTCCATTTCCACATCAATATGATATACTTTGTATATCCTGAGCCGGCAGTTCCCGGCACCGAGAGTCATCAAATGAATGCCCAAGTCGGGAAGTGGGGCAACAGTCTTGCGGTGCGAATCCCGGGGACTTATGCCAAGGAGATGGCACTCGACGAGGGGGCCGAGCTGACGCTGACACGTGTGAAAGGCGGACTGCTTTTGTGTCCGGCGGCATCGGAAGAGTCGCTGAAGGAACTGCTCAAGCAGGTCAAGCCGGAGAACATTCATGGCGAAACGGGTTGGGGGTCGGCCGTCGGCCGCGAAGCGTGGTAGGTCGGCGGAGGCCCCTGACGCCGGCGACTTGATCTGGCTGACGTTCACGCCGCAAGCGGGTCGCGAGCAAGCCGGCCGGCGCCCGGCATTGGTGCTTTCGCCACGGATATACAATGCCAAGGTCGGCTTATGTTTGGTGTGCCCCGTGACCAATCAAGCAAAAGGATATCCATTTGAAGTTGCGTTGCCGCCACGATTGCCGGTCCAGGGCGTGGTATTGGCAGATCACATCAAGAGCGCCGATTGGAACGAGCGCCGCAGCGAGTGGATTGCGACTGTGTCAGATGAAGTGTTAAGTGACGTCCGCGCGAAATTGAAAGTCGTGGCTGGGATGTAGGCCAGTCTCCACTTCAATAAACCAAATCCCAAGCCAACGGATGCGAAGAACTTGTCACGACGTGCCGGCGGGCCTGACGTGAGGTTTCGGCATGACAACTGTTTTGCGAGTCACACAAGCGTTTAAACGATTCGGCGCCACCCAGGCGCTCGACGGCGCGGAGATAGCGCTGGAACGCGGGCAGTTGCTTTTGCTCCTGGGACCTAACGGTGCCGGCAAGACGACATTGATCCGCGCTGTTGCCGGCCGCGTGCGCCTGGATCGCGGGCAGATCGAACTTCTTGGTCAACCGCTTGACGCCAACATCGGCGATACCAAGCGATCTCTCGGCGTCGTACCTCAGGAGATCGCCCTTTACTCGTTGCTGACAGCTCGGGAAAATTTGGAAGTGTTTGGCGCTTTTCACGGTCTGCGTGGTGTCGCCCTTTCGGACGAGGTTAAGTCGGCTTTGAATTGGACCGGACTGGCTGATCGAGCCAATGAACCGATCCAGGG
>JANNLP010000214.1:0-3952 GCA_031396905.1 Gemmataceae bacterium | reverse complement strand
GTTGACCGCACGAGTCAGCACTGGCCGAGCGACGCCGCGCGACTTGGCGGCCGTGGGCCGGACGTTGGCACTGTTGCCTGGCATCAAAGCTGCGTTGGTCGGCCGCAAGTCAAAGTTGATTGCGGAGTTGGAAGGGCATATTGACCCGTGTCCGGAGTTGCGGTCCGAGTTGGAGCGCGGGCTGGTTGAGGAGCCGCCGCTGACGCCGAAGGAGGGCGGGCTGATCCGCGATGGCTTTGATGCGCGGTTGGATGAGCTGCGCGCAATTTCACGCGATGGCAAAGGTTGGATCGCGCGTTATCAGGCAGCGGAAGTGGCACGCAGCGGCATTGCCAGCCTGAAGGTGGGTTACAACCAGGTCTTTGGTTATTACATCGAGATCACGCATGCCAATTCGGGCAAGGTGCCGGATGATTACATTCGCAAGCAGACGCTGAAAAACGCTGAGCGGTACATCACGCCGGAGTTGAAGGAGTACGAGGAGAAAGTCCTCGGTGCCGAAGAGAAGATTCGCGCGCTGGAGTACGACTTGTTCGTGAGTCTGCGCGAGCGCACGGCCGCTGATACGAGCAAGTTGCAGGCTTCGGCCGAGGCGCTAGCGGCGCTGGATGTGTTGGCCGGGTTGGCTGACTTGGCGGCGACGCGCGGCTATGTGCGGCCGATCATGTGCGATGATGCGGCGATGTGGGTGGTGCAGGGCCGACACCCGGTGCTGGATCAGACGTTGCCGGCCGGGACATTTGTGCCCAACGATGTGGACCTCGGCGGGGACGCGGGGCGCTTCTGGCTCATCACGGGTCCGAACATGGCCGGCAAATCCATCTTCATTCGCCAGGTGGCGCTGCTCACAATATTGGCGCAAGCGGGCAGCTTCGTGCCCGCCAAGTCGGCGACCATCGGCCTGACGGATCGCATCTTTACCCGCGTCGGTGCTTCGGATGAGCTAAGTCGCGGGCAAAGCACGTTCATGGTCGAGATGGTCGAAGCCGCGAACATTTTGAACAATGCCACGCCGCGCAGTCTGGTTATTCTCGACGAGATTGGCCGCGGCACCAGCACTTACGACGGCGTGAGTTTGGCCTGGGCGATCACCGAATACCTGCACGACGTGGCTTGTTGCCGGACGCTGTTCGCCACGCATTACCATGAACTAGCGCAGTTATCGGAGTCGTTGCCACAGTTGCGCAATTACACCGTGCAAGTACTGGAAGACGCCGGCTCCATCGTCTTCATGCACCGCGTCGCCGCCGGGAGCGCCACCAAAAGCTACGGCATCCACGTTGCCAAGTTAGCCGGTGTGCCAAAGCCTGTACTGGATCGAGCGCGAAGTGTGCTGGAAGAGTTGGAATCGCATCACCGCCTAAACACGAAGCGGCCAAAGATCCCACCGCGGCCGAAGCGAGTCGATCCACCGGAAGGCAAACGCAAGCCGGTGCGCGGACCGGATTTGTTTGGGGAGTAAAACACTCCGCAGCGCGCACGCGCGCACGCCCACCTCTCCCCATTCGTTTCACACGCACTCGCGCACCCCCACCCCCCAGCCGGGTGATCCCTTCAGTTTTTCGGAAGTCCAGCACTGACAAATCTTTGCGTGATTTCAATTGCGTCCTCCTAGGTTTTTCGATGAAAGGACAAGAACCCGGACGACCTGAAGCCGGGCGAAACCTCCGTCATGTTCGAGGCCATTGACGGCCACAAAGTTGTAGTCGGCGTTTCTCGCACGAAAGTCCGTGTCGCAGAGATTTTTGCGCAGATTATCAATAAAAGTCATGATGTAACATGTTATATTATAACACCTTATGTCGAAACAAAACGTGACTAAAATTACAGTCATTTTTATACAAAACCATTGAATTTTTGACTCCAAGTATAGAATATCGATGGAATCTACAAAAGGCCTTAGATATGCGCATCCCCAAAAAGCCGCCGAAATTCGATCGGTTGGCGTTTCTAAGCGATCCACAGACGCACGTAAACATGATGCGGCCCGAGGTGATGGAAGCGGTAGAAAAAGCCAACGATGAATACCTCCATTGGGACAAAGTAAGCTATCGACCCACTCCCACGGGAATAGCGAAGGAGCATTTTTGGTGGCTGATGAAGTTGTTGAGGCAGTCAAAGGTCACCATTCCGTTGTCCTATTGGCGGAAGGGGCAACACCTTTATTGCGCGATGCCGCCGAAGCACCAAGAATGGCTCCATCGGATCGATACCCAGGCGGGTGGCACTATCGGAGCATTCCAGGAATCAACCTTTGATGACGAAAGCGGGCGCTATCTGTTCAACTCGCTGATGGAGGAGGCAATTGCTTCCAGTCAGCTGGAAGGCGCTTCAACCACCCGAAGGATTGCCAAGGAGATGTTGCGAGCGAACCGGACGCCCAAAAATGAAGCGGAACGAATGATCCTAAACAACTATCAAACCATGCTCGAGGTCCGGGATCTAAAAGACGAGAAGCTCACGCCGGGCTTGCTGTGCGAACTTCAACACGCCATCGTGAAGGATACTACCTCCAACTCTGACGAAGCTGGGAGGTTTCGCCGTTCGAATGAACTCATTCAGGTTGTCGATAATACGAAAAATGAGGTTATTCACGATCCGCCGGATGCAAGTGAGCTCGAATGGCGCATCCAAGAAATCTGCGACTTCGCGAATCACGACTCAGATCCATTTGTTCATCCTGCAATCAAAGCCATCGTGTTGCACTTTGCTCTTGGTTTTGTGCACCCATTCGTGGACGGAAACGGCCGCACCGCTCGCGCAATTTTCTACTGGTACATGCTAAAAAATGACTATTGGCTGCTGGAGTACTTCCCGATTTCCCGAGTGATTATTCGCGCCCCGGCGCGATATGCGCGAGCCTATCTTTACACGGAATCGGACGACGGCGACCTCACATATTTCCTCCGATTCAACTTGGAGTCGATCTTGACGGCCATGAAGGATTTCCAGAGCTACCTGGCCAACGAAATGCGCGATCAAACGAAAGCAAAGCGATTGCTGGAAGACTATCCGGGACTGAATCATCGACAAAGGACCTTGTTGAACGACGCCCTAAAAAACCCGGCCATTTCGTGCAAAATTCAGGAATATGCCGGTAAACACCGGGTAACGTATCCAACGGCCCACTCGGATCTCATGGAACTGAAAACGCTGGGGCTATTTGTTACTTCCAAGGACGGGAAAACGTTGCTGTTTCGTCCGGTCGACGGCATCCGAAAAAAATTGAACTGGCGACCTAGCCTCAGAATAGCAAATGACAAAATCCGTGAGCCGGTTGCCATCACCCGAAACGCGGAGCGACCTCAACCCAACTAAGCGGCGCATGCGACCCCCGTCATATATGCATTGACATTGTTACTAAGTTCAAGTAACTTTGCATTACAAAGTGACTCTCCACCCCGACGCGAGGGTGTTATGGAATTGCGTGAGGCGTTGGCGCAGATTGCTGATATCCGCATTCGCATGGCGGAGGCGGAGGTGTTTCGCGGGTATCGGTCGGTGCCGATTGCGTTTTCGGGGATGCTGGCGATTGGGGCAGGAGTGGTGCAGCCGTATTGGGTGAGCGATCCTGCGAATAACGTCCTGGCTTATTGCACTGTTTGGATCGTCGTTGCGATGTTGAGCATCGTGGCGGCCGGGTTGGCGATGGTGTTGCGCGATCGGTATGGCGGGGTGTCGCAGACGCGCGAGGTCACGCTGTTTGCGATCAGCCAACTGGCGCCGTCTCTGGTCGCGGGGGCTTTGGTGACGGGTGTCATCGTGCGGTTTGCCCCGGAAGCGGCGGCGTTGTTGCCGGGGTTGTGGCAAGTGTTGTTCAGCCTGGGGTTGTTCGCGTCGTACCGGTTGTTGCCGCGGGCGATTGGCGTGGTGGCGTTCTTTTATCTCGTCAGCGGCATCGTGGTGATGATCGTGTGTCGTGGCGAGTGGGCGCTGGCTCCGTGGGCGATGG
>JANNLP010000191.1:0-4923 GCA_031396905.1 Gemmataceae bacterium | reverse complement strand
CGGATCGCCTGTTGGATCTGACGACGTTTTTCCTGCACCGGCCCGTCGCGGCCATGCCTGAACGAAAGCGGCAGGTCCTGCTCGATCTTCATCAATCCGACAAGTTGCTGGCGGGCAAAAAGGTCTTGATAGTGGACGATGACGTGCGCAACATCTTTGCGTTGACGGCGGTGCTGGAAGACCACGAAATGAATATTCTGTCGGCTGACAATGGCCACGATGCTATTCGCATGTTGAAGGACCATCCGGGCATTGACATTGTGCTGATGGATATCATGATGCCGGAAATGGACGGGATGGAAACCATGCGCGAAATCCGCAAGATTCCGCGACTCAATAGCCTGCCGATCGTCGCCGTGACGGCCAAGGCTATGAAGGGCGACCGTGAGAAGTGCATGGAGGCCGGTGCCTGGGATTACCTTTCCAAGCCGGTCGATACGGTTCAGATGCTCAGCGTGCTGCGGGCCTGGCTGCATCGTTAACGCCCGCCGCAGTTGCTTCGGAAGAAGTGTGTTCCACAATGTCATTATCGAATGACATCAAGGCGGGCAGATGCCGACGAACATATTGGTGGTCGATGACCTGCCGCAGAAGTTGCTTGTTTATCGAGCGATGCTGGAGGAGCTTGGCCAAAATATCATTGAAGCACGGTCCGGCGAGGAAGCGCTGAAACAGGTTTTACGGTACGACTTTTCAGTGATTCTGCTCGACGTAAACATGCCGGCGCTGGATGGTTTTGAGACCGCCCGACTTATTCGCAACCGCAAGCGGTCCACGCACACGCCGATCATTTTTATCACCGCGTTCGCGGATGAAGTGCGGACCATGGAGGGCTATGCCCATGGCGCCGTCGATTTCATGATGGCTCCGGTGGTTCCGGAGATTCTTCGCGCCAAGATCCGCGTATTTGTCGAGTTGTTTCGTCTGAATCGACAGGTCATGCGACAAGCCGAGGAACAGATCGCGCTGGCCGATGAACGGACCAAACGGCTCGCCGCGGAGGAAGCCAACCGCAATTTGAGCTTTCTTGCGACGAGCGGCGCGGTACTGGGCAAATCGCTCGACTTTGCCGCGACGTTGCAGGACGTGGCCCGGTTGGGCGTACCATACTTGGCGGATTCCGCGTATGTCGCGGTGCCAGCGATTGATGGAATTGGCTGGACTGCAGTTGCGGCACGGAAGAACGATGCCGATCAGGTCATGTTTGAAAAGGACGTCGCTCGTCAAGCCTTACCCGAGCACTTGAGTACTGCCATTGATCGCATTTTCGCCCAGCGCGACTTGAAACGGCCTGGTGAAGTGGATCCGGCGATCGAATCAACTGGATTGATGCTGATTCAGGCACTGCAAGCACGCGGTCAGACGATCGGTGTGCTGGCGCTCAAACGTGACACCCCGCGCGGCCCGTTTACGCCAACGGAAGAGGACGTTGCAGAGACACTTGCATCGCGCGGCGCGGTTGCGCTCGACAATGCGCAGTTGTACTGGAATCTGCGCGAGGCTGACCGCCAACGCAACGAGTTTCTCTCTATGTTGGCGCACGAATTGCGTAATCCGCTCGCTCCGATTCGTAATTCAGTGGAGATACTTCGTTCGGAAGGCCTCAACGCGGCCGACCTGGCGCGGTCCCGGGATATGATTGGCCGCCAGGTCGACCAACTCATTCGTCTCGTGGACGATCTCTTGGATGCTTCCCGTATCACCCAGGGCAAAATTCGCCTCAAGCTGCAGCCGGTGGACGTCGCGGTTGTGGTCGAGCATGCGCTGGAGGCCAGTCGTCCGGAAATCGAAGCACGACGACATCGATTCCACGTTGACGTGCCCAGTGCGCCGCTTCATGTGATGGGAGATGCGACGCGATTGGCGCAAGTGCTGACCAATCTCATCAATAATGCTGCCAAGTACACGCCGACCGAAGGCGAAATTTGGTTCAGAGTGCGAGCGGCTGACGATGGGAGCATCGTCATGTCCGTCCGTGACTCCGGTATCGGCATCCCCCAGGAGATGCTGAATCGGGTGTTTGATTTGTTTATTCAAGTGGATCGGACGCTTGATCGTTCTGTAGGTGGGTTGGGTATTGGGCTTACTGTTGTCCGTCGGTTGGTCGAAATGCACAACGGCCGTGTCGAGGTTCGCAGTGCGGGCATCGGGAAAGGCAGCGAGTTTACGATCTTGTTGCCCAAATGCGAGCCGGTCGCGGCAAATCCAGCGCCCGTTCCGGAACAAGCCAATGGGACGAAAACTGAAAGTGCCAGTTGCCGCCTACTCATCGTGGACGATAACCGCGACTCGGCGGACAGTCTTGGTTTGTTGTTGACGTTATCGGGTTACTCGCCGCAGATTGCATACGATGGTCATGCGGCCGTGGCCCTTGCCAAAACGTTGCGGCCTGATGTGGTCCTACTCGACATTGGTTTGCCGGGGTTGAATGGCTATGAAGTCGCGCGCCGTCTGCGTGCCGATGTCGATACAAAGGCGGCATGCTTGATTGCGATCACAGGTTATGGCCAGGACGAGAACGGCCGACTGGCGCAACAGGCCGGATTCGATCGGCATTTTGTCAAACCCGTCGTGTTCGATGAGTTGCTGGCGGCCATCTCCAAATGGAAGCTCGCGGGTCCGTGATTCACATGGCGCTTTCTGTTAACGCCAAATCCATGCCCGCGTGAAGCGTCACTACTCTGGGTCCTGATCGGCTGTATGTAAACCCAGGTTAGCACCTATCGCCATTCAATCAACTAGGCTATTTCGTCCCATTACTCGGCCAATTGAACACGCTGCCTACGTGTTGGCTTGTTCGACGTAAAAGCATCGCGCACAAGTTATTATGACATGGCGAACTCGTCGGTCAGCTACATGATGGCGTCAGCCAACCGGCATTGCCCCAACACTTTGCCTAGCTTGCTGACTCGCTGGCATGGCTCTTGCATAAACTGCGCACAATACGACTGCTTCGGTAGTCTCTCCGGTTTCTGGCGACTTGAACGCTGCCAGGGTCTGGGGTGTTTTGATTCAGACTTGCATCATTGGTGACTTGCAGATGAACATCCAACGCTCACGTGGCGGCGCTCGCCGTCGTTTGAACAAGCCCGCGAAGACAGCATTCAATTTGCTTCAACTGGAAAATCGCTGGTGTCCTACGATCACTGCAGTCTTGGCCGGCGGCACGTTGACCATTACGGGTAACGGTGGCAGTGACCACGTCATTGTCACTCAGGAAGACGACGGCGACCTCCGGGTTCTTGGCAACAACGGCAATCTCGCCACGGTATTTGACGGCAACTCCGTCACGACGCTCAAGGCGAATCTCGGTGCTGGTTTTAACAATCTGGACATCGATTTGACCGTCTCCAACGGCGGCGACTTCGACCACGAAGGCTTCGACCAGAACCCTATTATCATGGTCACGGCCGGCAACGACAGCGATACAGTCACCATCAACTTGGGTGATGATGCCGGCGGCGGAGGCGGCGGTGGCGGCGACGATGACGGACGCGGCGATGTCCTCATCACAGCCAGCTTGACCGGCGGCAATGACCGGGTGACAATCATTGCGGGCGGGGACTTCGGCGGTGAGTTCAACCTCAGCATGAAGATGGGCAGCGGCAACGATTCCATCGATGTCGCACTGGACGGAGACATCGACGGCAATTCAATCATTGACTCGGAACTGGGAACGGGAAACGACACCTATACGTTTGAGGTATCCGGCGACGTCAAGAGCGATTTCGAGTTCGACGTCATCAGCGACTCGGGCAATGACCGTATTACGACTGAGATCGTCGGCTCGATCAGTGGCAACGCACCTGTCGCCGCGGACCTCGGCCCGGGCAACGATACGTTTACCATGGACGTGGGCGGCGCTGTTGGCTCGATTCACGAGTTCGCACTTCTGGGTGGCACCGGTAATGACCAGGCAGCGCTCAGCATTGGCGGCAACGTGGACGGCGACGCCTTGATCGCCATCAACATGGGATCCAGCAACGATTCATTTGATTTGGAAGTGGATGGCGATACGTCCGGGATTTTCGAGGTGGACCTTCTCGGCGAAAGCGGCAACGACACCATCAGCTTTGATATTGGCGGCGACGTGAGCGGTCCCATGACACTGCTTGCCGACCTTGGCTCCGGCAACGACCGCTTCGAAGTCAGCATCGACGGCAATATCGTGGACGACGAAGTCGTGAGCATGCAGTTCAATGGCGGCGTTGGCCTCGATACGGTCATTTACACGTTTGCTGAGGACGAGCTCAACGACATCGACTTCACGTCGATCTTCTTTGAGAACGAGACCTACAACGAGATTGGCATGGGTGTGGCTGGCGCGGCGCCGTGGGCCGGTTTGCCCCAGGGTTACGCAGTGGATCTAGCTTAAGCCACCGACTCAGCATCACTTCGATGTACGCCAGATTGCCGGTTGAACCGCGGGTGGGGCTGGCGCATCGTTGATTGGCTTGGCCACAGTCGCAGGAACTACGGCGGTAACTTGTTGAATGTTGTTGGACGAACCTGCTTGATCTTTGGCCAGCTTGGCTGCCACTGTGGTGACGTTGGCTAAACCAGTTTTCGCGGGTATTGAAGACGGTTGCAGCGCCAACGCTTCTTCGTACACACGTTGGGCTTCCGGCAAATTCTTGTTCAACGCCAACGCATGAGCGAGGTTGATTCGGGCATCGGCTTCGGTGCATCCGGCCTGTCGAAACTCCTGTAACGCTTCAGCGTTATTCCCCTAGCGGGCCAGGACCAGGCCCAGATTGTTGTGGGCGCGCTGATGGTCGGGCTTCATGGTCAGGCAGCCCTTCAGTCGACGCGATCGCGCCGCGCTACGACATGGTGAATCGGATCATGACGTTTCGCCTCGACGTCCGCTGGCGACGTGCCTCCGTCAACGCGCTCGCGCTCGCAGCGGGCAGCACGGTCGTC
>JANNLP010000183.1:0-11226 GCA_031396905.1 Gemmataceae bacterium | reverse complement strand
AGAACTTCGGCGTCACCTCGCTGACGGAAGTCCGCGAGAAGCTGACGGTGTATGGCCTCAAGTTGCGCGGCGATTGAACCTGCTTTTTGAAGAGGTGAAAATGTGAATAGGTGATCGACTCCCTTTTCGCATTTTCACCCTTTCATCTCTTCACAAATGTCGGCACCTTCATTCCAACTTGTGGCCAAGGACGCAACTGCACGTTGTGGTCGATTGACAACGCCGCACGGTGTCGTTGACACGCCGGTGTTCATGCCGGTCGGCACTCAGGCGACGGTGAAGGGTCTGACGCCTGACATGGTCGCGGCGACCGGTGCCCAGATTATTCTTGGCAACACGTATCATCTCACGCTGCGGCCCGGCGATGAACGTATTGCGGCGCTCGGTGGCCTTCATCGATTCATGAACTGGCCCGGAGCGATTCTCACCGACTCCGGCGGGTTTCAAGTCTTCTCACTGGCCACCATTCGCAAGATCACTGATGAGTCCGCAACATTTCGTTCGCACATTGATGGCCGGTTGCTGGAGTTGAGTCCCGAGAAGGCGATTCGTATTCAGGAGAATCTTGGCTCCGACATTGCCATGTGTCTGGATGAATGTCCGCCGACCGGGGCCACGGCGGATGTCATTGCCAATGCCGTCCGCCGATCCATTCATTGGGCCGAACGTTGCAAAGTGGCCCACACTCGACCCGATCAGGCAGTATTCGGCATCGTGCAGGGAGGGTTGGATCTGAACCTGCGCGGCCATTGTGCGGAAGCCCTCACCAAGCTCGATTTTCCAGGCTACGCGCTGGGTGGTTTCAGCGTCGGTGAGTCGCCCGAACAGATGCATGCCGCTTTGCCCGCGTGCGCAGCGATGTTGCCGACCGACAAGCCGCGATATCTCATGGGTGTAGGTCGGCCACTCGATTTGCTCATCGGCATTGCCGCGGGCATCGACATGTTCGACTGCGTGTTGCCGACCAGGAATGGCCGCAATGCTTCGGCATTCACCTCGATTGGCCCCCAGCGACTGCGCAACGCCAAGCATGCAGACGATCCTTCGCCACTGGACCCCAATTGTCATTGTTATTGCTGCGCGAATTTTGGCAGGGCGTACCTGCACCATTTGTTCGCCGCCGAAGAGATGCTCGGCCCGACTCTACTGAGTTTGCACAACATCGCCTATTACCTCAAACTCATGAAGGGGGCCCGGAACGCCATTCAAACGGGCATATTCAGTGAATACATGAACAGATGTGTGGCCCAATGGGCCAATTCGCCATAAAATGCCCGCTTTGCCGGATCGCACTGTACGAAGGGACGCAATGCTCGCTGAATTGACTGGGCTTCTCGCCGACGCGCCCGCACCCTCCGCCGGCCCCGGTGCGGGCATGGACACTCTGATATTCCTGGTTGCCCCGCTGGCGTTGTTCGTGTTGTTCATCGTCATGCCGATGAAGCGCGAAGCTCGTGTCCGTAGGGAAATGCTGGGCACTATCAAAAATGGCGACTGGGTCGTCCTTAATGGGGCAGTTCTCGCCAGGGTGGCCCAGATCGTCCCGGCCGATAAGCGTGTGGGGGAAGACGTGGTCGTGGTGAAACTCGATGAAAACGCCAATGTGAGGGCGACTTACCTTCGCAGCGCCGTCACCCGCATCCTCAAGTCCGACGAATCGACCACCAAGGAAGGGGCCTGATTGTCATCCCGCTGCCCGCGGGACTATCTAGGAACGCACCGAACATGAATGCAGAAGTACTGACGAGCCTGGCTATCGTCGCGCTTGTGATTGTCGCCGTATGGGGCCTGTATTGGGTTTGTACCCGCTTCATGCGGCCATTCCACAACCGGGCCTTCTTGTCCCTGTTGGCACTCATCGTCGGCGGCTATGTCAGCTTCGGCGCTTATCGCCGTTATGCCGATGGCCAGGGCGGTTTCAAGCTCGGCGTCGATCTCATCGGCGGCACAATTCTCGTGTACGGCGTGGACGTGGAGAAATTCACCGAAACAGCCGGCGAAGATGCAGTGGCCAAGCTCGACTCGGGGAAAATGGTCGAGTTGCTCAAGCGGCGCATTGATCCCAATGACCTTTACAACGTCACGATTCGTCCCGTTGGCGGCAACACCCGTTACGAGGTCATTCTCCCCACCGGCGGCGCTCAACAGGCGATGAAGAAGCAGGAGGCATGGGATGGCCTGCTGGCAGCCGTGAAAGCCAACCCCGATTGGAAGACCGCGCTCACCGGCGTCGATCTTGATGTGGATCGCGACCGCGAGGCCGATCTGTCGTTCCGTATTCGGAACGCGCAGGACAAGATCAATTGGGCCAAGGCGATCGACAAGTTTAGGGAACAAAATGCCGAGAAGCTGAAGGACAAAAACGTCAAGTTGGACGGTATCTTGCCGGGCAACGTCGTCGCCGTGGCCGACGCCGTCAAGGATACTGGTATCACCGCGGAGGATACGCGAAAGCACTTGGACACGTCCTACAAACCGACCGACGAGAAAGAGCTGAAGACCTTTATCGCGGCCAACTACAAATTCGCGTCAGGGAGCCAGCGTAAGGACTTCTCAGCTGAAATGGTCGAGGACACCAAGTCGCTCATCACCAAACAGGGCAGCCTCGAGTTCCGCATCGCCGCCAATGACGCCGACGATGGCCCCGGCATCACGGCGGCCCGTGGCTACATTGAAGACGCCAAGAACAAAGAAGAAATTGAAACCCGCGCTCGCCGTGGTATGGCTCCGCCTCCGGTGGTGGCATCCGAATCCGACCCGAATAAGTACTCGTACACCTGGGTCGAACTCGAACGCACCGAGAGGCAATCATTGGGCCTATCCAACCGTTCCGCAGGTTCCGGGTTGTGGCAGGAGTTGGCCAAGGCGCGCACGGACGGCAAGATCGCCGTGCACAAGATGCCCATCACCGATTCGAGCAAGGGTCGTTCGGGTCAGGGTTCGCTGGTACTCTACAGCCGCAGTTGCGTCAATGAAAAGTTGACCGAAGAGGAGCGCGCGAAGAAACAGATCGAGTATTACATGTTGTTGCGCGATCCGATCAAAGACGATCGTGGCCGTGCAAAGGTGATCACCGGCGAACGGCTGCGCTCGGCCGACGTGGATGATTTCCATCAATCGGTCTCGTTCGTTTTTGATGCCGAAGGTGGCCGGTTGTTCGGGGACCTGACCAGCGCCAACGTGCCGACTGGTCCCGCAGCAGATGTCAATCTTACGTTCCGCCATCTGGCCATCGTGCTCGACGGTGCCGTCGTTTCCGCGCCATACTTGAGCAGCCGGATCGATAACCAGGGCCAGATTCAGATGAGCAACTCGCCGCGTGAAGACCGCACGCGGCTGGTGAAGATTCTCCGCTCCGGTGCACTGCCCGCGCCGATCAAGCCGACGCCGGTCAGCGAAAACACTATTGGGCCAACTCTCGGTGCTGACACCATCAACAAGGGTCTATGGTCCGTCGGCCTTGCTTTCGCGGCGGTCATGGCGTTCATGGTCTTTTACTACCGCTTTGCGGGCATCGTCGCTTGCACCGCGCTGATCGCCAACTTGTTGCTGACGGTTGCCTTCATGGTGTTTGTCAACGCCACGTTCACACTGCCCGGCCTTGCCGGCCTGGTGCTGATGCTGGGCATGGCCGTCGATGCCAACGTGCTGATCTACGAGCGTATCCGCGAAGAACGGGAACGGGGTGCAGGGCTGCTGCTGGCACTGCGCAACGGGTACGATCGCGCATTCCCGACGATTATCGACACGCACTTGACCAGCTTCTTTACCGCCATCGTGCTTTATGCCGTGGGCAACGACCAACTCCGCGGTTTCGGCATCAGCCTGGCGGCCGGTCTTGTGATTAGCTTGTTCACGTCGCTGTACATGACTCGCCTGATGTTCGACGTGTGGCAACACAAGGGTTGGCTCAGAGAGCTGTCGATGCTGAAGCTATTCACTCGCACGAATATCGACTTCATGCGGATTCGTTACTACTGGTTCACCGCGACCGTGATCCTCACCGTGGTGGGTCTGGCCGTGTTCCTGATTCGCGGATCGAACGGTTTGAACATCGACTTCGTCGGTGGTACCGCGTATGGCGGTCAACTTCGCAACGGCGAAGGTCGCACCATCGCCGAGTTGCGAACACTGCTGCAGGATCAGGAAAAACGCCTAGCCGTGGACAAGGTCGAGCAGATCGACGAGGCCGGCAAAATGTTCCGTCTCACTTACAAGACCTTCCAGGATCGTCAGCCGCAAGTGGAATTTGTCGATCCGGTATTGGGTTCGACGGCAACAAAGCAACAGCGCGAGGATGCCGTGAAGCTCCGCGCCGCCAAGATTCCTGATTGGTCGGTCGTGCAGACATTCGTGGCCACCGACAAAGAAACCAAACCCGGTGCCAGTCGTTACTTCACCGTCAGCACGACCGAAAAAGATGCCGACCTCGTGCAAGTCGGCGTGGACCGCCTGCTGGCGATAGAAAAGGACGGCAAACTCGAATCGCTGCTGAAGAGCATCACGCTCGACAAGTACGACGTAAAAGGAAAGCAAGTGTCGCTGGAATTCAGCGACTACGCCTCGCCGGGTTATCTGAAGTTGTTCCTTGGGCGCGAGTTTCGGCTCGGTGGCTTGGGTGAGCAAGCATTCGACTTGCGCGGCGAAGGCAAGGCCTCAGAGAGCCGCTACAAGAAAATGACGATGGACATTACAACCTCGGCCTTCGACCCCGTCCGGGATCGGGCCAAGCTTGATGACATCCTCAAGCAAACGAAGGATGACTTCGCCGCCCGACCACAACCTGAGCGGTTGGAGAAATTCGACGCGCAACTGGCGTCGGAAACCAGTTCGCGCGCCGCCTATGCCATCCTCGCCAGTTGGGCGGTGATTCTGTTGTTCCTATGGTTCCGATTTGGCAACTGGACATTCGGTCTGGCCGCGGTGCTGTGCTTGATCCACGACTTGTGTTTCACGCTTGGTGCCATCGCCGGCTGCCACTACCTCGTGCAATGGGCTCCGGGCCTGGCCAGCTTCCTTTTCATCGACGACTTTAAGATCGACTTGCCGGCCATCGCCGCCATGTTGACGCTGATTAGCTTTTCGGTGAACGACACCATCGTTGTGTTTGATCGTATCCGTGAGGTGCGCGGCAAAAGCCCGGTGTTGACGGCCCAGATGATAAACGACTCGGTCAACCAAACCCTGTCGCGGACGTTGCTCGCATCGACCACCGTGCTGCTCGTGGTCGGCGTGCTTTACTTCTTCGGCGGCGAGAGCATCCGGCTCTTCGCGTTTGTGATGGTCATCGGCGTCATCATTGGCACCTATAGCTCAATCTACGTCGCCAGCCCGCTGCTGCTGATGTTCGGCGAGGGCAAAGAACAACGCGATCTCCGAACCAACCGGCCGAAAACCGCCGCACTGACGCAGTAGCAATTACGGATACTCGCAACATGTCTCGCACACTCGGCCTGGGGCTAATGTGTCTGGCCGGTCTGGCGTGTGCGCAAAGCCCGCCCGCCAAGGGCGACCCGAACACGCGCACAATCGAGTATCAGCACGCCGGCTTAACGCTCGAAGGCGTGCTGGCCTGGGATGCATCAAACGCCGGCCAGCGACCAGCCATACTCATCGCGCATGAAGGTTCGGGTAATGGTCCCGTCGCCAAAGTGCGAGCCATACAGTTCGCCAAACTCGGCTACATCGCTTTAGCGGCCGATCTGTTCGGCAAAGGCGTAACACCCAAAGATCGCGCCGATATCGCCAAACGGTTGAGCGATCGTCAGGTAACGGCCAGTCGCCTTGAAGCCGCTTTGGAATTGTTGGCCAAGCAGGCGCAAACCGCGCCGCATAAGATCGCTGGCGTCGGATACGGTGTCGGTGCGACAGCCCTTTTGGACTTGGCCCGCGCCGACGCTGCACTCGAAGGCGTCGCTTGCCTTCATGGTGATTGGTCTCCGGCAAAACCGACAGGCAACAAGGTCACGTGTCGCATACTCGCATTGATGGGTTCCGAAGACCCGCGGGCGGCAATCAGCATCTACTCGGCGTTCGAATCGGAGATGAAGGCGTCCGGTGCCGACTGGGACGTGATTCGTTTCGGCGGCGTGGCTGGCGACTTTACCAATACCCAAGCTGGCAACGCCTACGACAGCGATGCCGATGCTCGCGGCCACGCGGCCGTGCGACAGTTTCTCGGCGAGTTGTTTCCACCTGCCGCCACGCGATCATTCGCGGGTGCACAAAAAGTTGCGCCGAAAGTACTGCCGAAGCCAGATGGCCCGGCCGCGCCGAAGGGCGTACCCGAAAAGGCCATAATGGTGTTGCGGTATGTCGATGAACATGACCGCGCGATGGATGGCTACGAAGGCGGCCGCAACTTCGGCAACTTTGAGAAGCGCCTGCCCACAAGTGACCGCAACGGCCGCCGGGCACGTTACCGCGAATGGGACGTAAACCCCCTGCGGCCGGGTGTCAACCGCGGAGCCGAACGCCTGATCACCGGTGCGGATGGCACCGCTTATTTCACGGACGATCACTATTCAACCTTCAAGAAGATCCGCTAATGGACATGGCCGCGCTCGACAAATCAAACGATCCCTGGCTGCACATTTGCCCGGGCACGGTGGATGCCCTGGCTAATTCACTGGGCAAATGGGAATTGACCGGCCCCGGCAGGCGGATCGCCCGCATTGTGCGCGGTCGCAAGTGCACCACGGTGGCCGACTTCTTCGACGAGTTCGCCGCCGCGCTGCAGTTTCCGCCAACGTTCGGCGAAAACTGGGACGCGTTCTCCGACTGTCTTCACGACTGCCGCCGCTTTCCCGAGAAAGCCGCCATTGCCATCTGCATCACCGATGCCGACAAGTTGCTGGCAACCGCGCCTGCAACAGCGGCCGGCACCTTGGCCGAAGTGCTGACCGAATGCGTGCATGAACTGAATGCACCCTCGAAGCCCAGCAAACGCCAACCAATGCACATCTTGTTTCAATGCCCCCCGCCCAAAATGGCCGCGCTCTTGAAACGCTGGCAGGCCGTGGGGTTAATGCTGGCAGGGAAATAAGCGGCCAATGCAATAACGCGTATTGACTACTCCGCAAAACGATAGCCCACGCCGCGCACCGTTTCCACGAAGTCGCGCGCATCGCCCAGCTTGCGGCGCAGAGACTTGACATGCACATCAATCGTTCGTTCCAGCACCACCACACTGTCACCCAGCGCGTAGGTCATCAATTGATCGCGGTCGAATGCGCGGCCCGGCTGGCGCAACATGCAGGCCAACAGGCGGAACTCGGTTGGTGTGAGCTCAATGGGTTGTTCGCCGAGAAACGCCTGGTGCCGGCGAAAGTCGATGACGATGCCGCGATGTTCGATGCGTTCGACGTTGTCCGGCGGCTCCTCGATCTTGCGAAGCTGGGCGTGAATCCGCTGCATTAACACCTTGACGCTGAAAGGCTTGGTGACGTAATCATCCGCGCCCATTGAAAAGCCGACGACCTGATCCGTTTCCTCGGCTTTCGCCGTCATCATGATGATGGGAATGCGCTTCGTATTCTTGCCGGCCCTCAAGGCCCGGCACACTTCCAGGCCATTGAATTGGGGCAGCATCAGGTCGAGCAGAATCAATTCGGGCAGCAGATCTTCGGCTCTGCGCAGCCCTTCCTGACCATCGTGGGCGACAACAGGCTCAAACCCCTCGCGGCGCAGATTGTAAGTCAGCACCTCAGTGAGCGCCCGTTCGTCTTCAATAATCAGCACGGTCGGCCGTTTCATGGTGGTTATTTAGCGAGGCGCGGTCGATTGGGCATGAAGACTCGGTGAAGAATCGGCCGGAGCGGCAAGCTTGAGTCGTACCGTGATGGTCGTGCCGTGGTTGACACGGCTGGTCGCGGCCACGCTGCCGTGCATGGCCTGGGCGAGATGTTTGACGATGGCCAACCCCAGCCCGGTGCCGCCGAGTTCGCGGGAGCGGTTCTTGTCCACACGATAAAAGCGCTCAAAGATACGGGGTACATCGGCCTCAGGAATGCCCACGCCGGTGTCTTGCACTTCCATACGCACATCAGTGCCATCGGGTTGCCAGCGCACATCAATGCGCCCGCCGGCGGGCGTATATTTGAGGGCGTTGTCGATCAGGTTGTCCAGAATCTGACGCACGGCTTCCTCGTCGGCCCACTCCAGCACCGCGGCTGAGTCAACGGTGAGGCTGATGTTCTGCCGACACGCCCGTTCTCGATGCCGTTGTACACAGGCTTCGACTACCTCGCCGAGCGACACCGCGGTCATGTCCATCGGAACATCGTTCGACTCGATGCGTGCCAGGCTCAGCAAGTCCAGGATGAGTTCATGCAGCCGATTCGCCTGCTCGGCAATCCGCGCTAGAAAGGCATCTCGATTCTCCAGATCATCCAGCGCTCCGGATTGCAGCGTCTCGGTACAGGCCGCGATGATGGCTAGCGGCGTCTTCAATTCATGCGACACGTTGGCCACGAAGTCCTGGCGCAGCCGTTCGAGCCGGCGCAACTCCGTCATATCGTGCAACACCACGACGGCACCCCGCGCTGGAGTGCCCGGGAGGCGGGCGACGTGAGCCATGACATGTTCAGCCGCCGATCCGGCAAACACCAGCTCGCCCTGGCTTGGATGCGCCTCGGCCAGCGCACGCTCCACCAATACACGCACTTCGCGATGGCGAACGATCTCCCAGAGCGGACGTCCAGCCACCGGGCGCGGCAACTCCAGTAGTTGTACCGCCCGGTCGTTGGCGAAGATGATCCGCTGATCGCCATCAATGGCGATCACGCCTTCAACCATGCCGCTGAGAATCATCCGCAGTTGCTGACTCTCGGCATGCAGGCCATCGAAGCGCTGGGCGAGCCGTTCGCTCATCTCATTGATTGAGCGAGTCAATGTGGCAAACCCGCCGTGGCTTGCATAAATGCGATGGACAAACTCGCCGGACGCGATTCGCCCAACGACATGATTCAACTCGCGAATCGGCTCCAAGACCCTGACAGCCACCCACCAACCCGCGAGAAGTGACAACACAACAACTGTGGCCGCACCGGCAACGACGCCCGAAAAATAGGTGACTGCGACGCCAAGTAGCGATACCGCCACCATCGACCATCCGAGTGGCCAGCCAAACCGCGCTCGTAGTGGCAATCGTGACATGCGACTGTCAGGATATGCAACTACAGCGAGCGATCTATTTCAATTGCTTCTCAATGAATGCCACGGCAGTCGGCACTACGAATACATGGCCCTCTGGGTGCACGTCCAACGAGGCGCTTGTTTTCTTATCGAACACGGCATAGTTGTGCTGAATCTCGGTCTTCACCCGTCGGGCGATGTCTAACGGGGAAGCCGCCATCGATGGTTTCGCGCTGGCCATTCTGACACATCAATGCCCGGGGCGCAATCAAGGTAAAGTTGTCGGCGAAATCAAAGTGTTCGGTGAGGTCGGGGAACTCCCATCATTTGCAATGATTGTCGCGCACGTTGGCTAGGGTGGTCAGGAAGCCTGAACTCACAGTCGCCTTCATGCGCGAATCCATGGCCCCGAGCCACATCGCCATTTCAGCGCCAAGGCACAGCCCGCCGCAGCCCATGCGGTCCGTGTCCATTTCGGTTCATGATGAAATCCACTACTTTTCCTTGATAATTACATTGACCGCGCCATCGGCGGTGATGGTGCCGCGGGGTAGGCCCACGGTGTTGTACGGCGCGTGGACGTTGCCGTTTTTGTCGAGAGCGATCAAGCCGCCGATGCCACCTTCTTCGATGGGGAGTTCCGCAAAGACGGCGTTGGCCGCGTCTTTGACGCTAAGCTTCAAATGGCGCATACGTGACGAAATGTCGAAAGCCACGGCATGGCGAATGAACGGCTCGCCATGTCCGGAGCAGGAAATGCCACAGGTACGGTCGTCGGCATAGGTTCCCGCGCCGATAATGGGTGAATCACCGAGTCGTCCGCTCATCTTGAAAGTCATGCCGCCCGTTGAAGTACCAGCGGCAAGGCGGCCTTTGCTGTCGCGTGCCACTGCGCCCACGGTGCCAAAGTGCTTTTTCGTTCCGGCCGATGTGCCCTTTTTCGCTTCGCGTTTTTCGGCCTCCACGTTCAATTCCTGCCAGCGTTCTGGTGTCCAAAAATAGCGCGGGCTGACCTCGGTCAGGCCGTTGCGAAAAGCGAAGCGCTCGGCCCCGGCACCGACGAGCAGCACATGGTCGCTTTTCTCCATCACGGCGCGTGCAGCACTGATTGGGTTCTTGATCCGGCTCACGCCGGCAACCGCGCCGGCTTTCCGCTCCGTGCCTTCCATGATCGAAGCGTCCAGCTCATTGGTGCCATCGCGGGTGAATACCGCGCCCTTGCCGGCGTTGAAGCGTGGCGAGTCCTCCAACACTTTGATGGCCGCCTCGACGCCGTCCAGCGCGGTGCCATTCTTCATCGCGGCGAAGCCAGTCTTCAACGCCGCTTCCAGATCGGCGCGCCAGGCTTGCTCTTGCCCGGGTTCAAACTTCTCGGGCAAGCCCGCTCCACCGTGGACAATGAGGACTACATTGCCCGGCGGATCGGCGGCGAACAACAGATTGCCGGTCAGCACCACGAGAATCAGCGCGAGAAGGCGGGACATTGCTTCACCTCGGAATGGAATGCGTTCACGTCACCTTATGCGCTCAATGCTACATCGAACATCGCTGCCGATGAAGTTCGCCGGTACAATTCCCTTATGCCCGAGACCCTCGGCGGCGTGATCGAGCGCGTAATCTTCCACAACCCGGAAACCGGGTATGCCGTGCTGCGCGTCTTCTCCGGCGGCCGACGCGGCGAAGTCACCGTGGTTGGTCGGATTCCCAGCGTCTATGCCGGCGAACATGTCGAAGCCACCGGCGAATGGGTACAAGACCGCGATCACGGTTTGCAATTGAAAGCTGAGGAAATCAAGGCGACTGCGCCCACGTCGCAAACCGGCGTGGTTCGATACTTGTCCTCCGGTTTGGTCAAAGGCATCGGCGCGGGCTTTGCCCAGAAGATCGTTGATATCTTCGGCGACCGCACGCTGCAAGTGATCGATGAGTCGCCGTCCTTCCTCGCCGAAGTGAAGGGCATCGGCCCAAAACGCATCGAACTCATTCGTACCAGTTGGCAGCAGCAGAAATCCGTGCGCAAGATCATGATGTTTTTGCAATCACTCGGTGTCGGCACCATGCGGGCGCTTCGCATTCATAAGACCTACGGCG
>JANNLP010000172.1:0-3663 GCA_031396905.1 Gemmataceae bacterium | reverse complement strand
ACTCTTTGGCCCTGGCCTTGTACGACGCTTCCGATTGCGGATCAAAAGAGTTCTTTTGGGACAGCCAGTTAAAGATGCCGGCTTTGCCACACAGCATCCAACCCTCGTGCATTGTGATGTAATTATCGATGCGCTTATTGCCGACGAGATTGGCCTTGCGGGCTAGGTCCAGCGCCTGCGAATAGTCGGCAATCGCATCGTTGTATTCACGGATGGTTCGTTCGCGCTCATCGGGCGACTGCGAGAGCTTAATGGCGCTTTCGTGATGAACAATGCCACGCAGGTAGATCGGTAAGTAGTTGTTTTCATCCAGTCCGGCGGCTTTCTTTGCCGCTTCATTCAGGCCGTTGATTTGCGGGTTGGTCGATTCATCCTTGCTCATCACCATGGCGCGCTCGACGATGTAAGTGGCGGATGCACGGGTGCCTTCATCCCAATTGATGGCTTTCGCGTAGGCATCAGTAGCGGCGACCACACCGGCTTGCGTGACGCCGACTTTTGGGTCAGCGGCCCACTCGGAAAGGTTCTCCTTGATGAGCCGGCCCTTCGCTCCGTACACTCGCGCCAACCAGCGTTTGAAGTCGGTGTCCTGCCCGCTTGCCAGCTCTTCCGCAATGGCGATGGCGGGGTTGAACGCTTTTTGAAGCACTTCCTTTGCCGTGAATCGATACTCGGCATCAGACGGCCCGTCGATATATTTGTCACGCAGATAGATGCCGAGCCGGTCGAACGACTTGGCGGCATCGACTTTGTTGGCCGTGTTGCCGTCCTTCAGACTTTGGCCCTTGATCCATAGGAACAGCGGAGCGTCATTTCCCAGTTCCTTGATCGCGATGTCATCGGTGACTTTCGCAGCGACGGTCTTGACCTTGGCTGTTTCGTTTGGCCAGGCGGCAAAGGCACGCAGGGCCAGGTGCTTGGCGTCGGGTTTATCATTCGGCGCGATAGTCGAGGCACGATCAATCCACTGGCCAATCTGCTTCTTGGCGGCCTCGTCTTTTTCCAAAGGATCGACGAGAGGATCGTGGACCGGCTTCCAGCGTGACATAGCCGCTTCCCGCAATACTTGAGCGGCGCGCTGCCGCCGATACGTCGGCTTAAGCTCGTCTTCCGTCGCTTTGTCGTCGTCCGGATACGCTTTGACCAATACAGCGGCGGCCGCGGGCTTGTTTTCCATGACCAGTGCCGCCACGTATGACTTGTAACCGGAATCCAGTCCGGAAGTCGTTACTTTCGTCGCCAACTCGCGGCGCTTGACGGCATCGACTTTTCCCTGGGCCAATTCGTAAGTGGCTTCGACGGACGCCAAGCTGACCAAGGCGGCATTTTCGTATTCTTCCTCGCCGCGAACCTTGTCGGCAAGTTGGCAATCGTCCTGAATCGATTTCCAACTTTCCTTGGCTGCACGCAATTGACTTCGGATGCCGTCGGCCAGTTCCGCGAAATAAAAGCTCTGTACCTTGGGCCGGGCTTGCTTCTCCGTGAGCCGCTCGGCCACGGCCCAAAGATGTTGCAAGACATCTTTACGGACATCGGCTTTGCCTTTCGTTAGACGGTCAAATTCGCCCAGCAACAACGCCAGAAGCGGCGGCGGATCGCTGTTCTTCAATAGTGCCAACACATCGCCGACGCTGCCATCAGCGCGAGCTGTGATGAGGGCCAATAGCGACTTGAACAACAGCGGATTCACGGGCGGCGCTGCATCGCGCAGCCAGACTTTTTCAAGGTCGCCGATCTCGTTGCGCTTTTCGTCGCCCTGACTCTTGGCGCCAATGGTCAACTTCGGGATCGACAACTCCAGATTCTTGATTTTGTCCAAGCCGACTTCGTGCCGCTTCTTAGTTAACTCGATGGCGACTTCGTTCGCGGTCTGGACATCGTCCGGCTTGCCGGTGCCACGTAGGGCCGCGATCTTGGCCTCTGTATTCACCACTTGCTGGGCCGTCAGCGCGCTCGGTTCGGTGTTGATGATGGTGGCAATCAACTTCCGCAATTCGTCGCTTTTCGGCACACCGGTATCGATTGGCACTGGCGGCACATACGCCACCGAGCCACCCGAGGTGCCACTGTTTCCGTTGGTGCCACTGTTGCTGCTGCCGCCGCCGTTGTTTACGACTTCCGCACCGTTACCTGAGAACATCTTGACGGCCAGCGCTCCGCCGCCGCCGAGTACTACGATCGCGCCGACGACGGCGGCGATCATCCCGACCGGTGACTTCTTTTGCGCCGCGGCGGTGCCGGGCCGCCAATCCTTTCCCGATGCCTTGGCACTGGAATACGGTTCGCTTTTACGCGCCGGCGCGGCTGTGGCTGGAGCTGCGCTGGTGCTCCACATGTCGTCATCGTCCTGCACCGGTGCGAACGATTTCCGCGCGGCATCACGAATATGCCGTGGCACGTCAATCTCGCCCGAGCTGCTGACACCGCGCGGTTTAGGTGATGGACCGGATGGCGTCTCGCGCACTTCATCCGGAAACGCCGTCGGCCCCATCGTCTCCATGAGGCCAGCACGCTGAAGCGCGGCCGGCTGCTTCACAACGGTGCGAACCGTGTCTTTGGTCATTCTCGACGAACCGACGTCCGCTTGAAAATCGTCGAACTTCGGATCGCCTGCCGGACGGGGTGGATCGGGCACGTATGCCATCGTGGCGCTAGAGGGAGCGCCATTTCCACCTTCGGAATCAAAGCCGCTGATGCGTTTCGGCAGGTCCACATCGGGCACCGACTGCATGTCGGGCAGTGACAAGCCGACGCTGCTGAACAAACCGTTGACCAAGTCGCTGCAAGTGGCAAATCGGCCTTCCGGTTCAAGCGCGGTGCCGCGCGCGATAATGGCCCGCTCGGCATCGGGCAGGCCGCGAAGATCGAGCCGCCCTTCGCCCAGCGACATCCACTGCTCGATCTGCGACAGCGAAGTATCAATGGGCAGCCGGCCAGTGCGCAGGTGATAATACGTGACTGCCAGCGAGTATTGATCCGTCCAGCGCGTCAACTTTTTGCGAAGCAACTCCGGTGCGGCGTAATACGGCGTCATGCCCTGGCTATTGGTGGAAACAGCGGAGACTGTTCCCTCCATCATCTTGGCCAGGCCAAAGTCGCACACCTTCACATCGCCGGACTTCGTCAGCAGGATGTTTTCCGGCTTGATGTCACGATGGACGATGCTACCTTCACGGTCGCCGTAGGAGTGATTCTGCAAATTGAGATAGTCGAGCGCCTTGGCCGACTGCCTCATGTATTCGAGCAACTCTTTGCCAGGGATACCCGGCTGCCCTTGCTCCTGGCACTCGACCAACCGCTGCAACAAGTTCTTGGCGGCCAACTCGGTGAGAATGATCAGGTAGGCAGGGATCGGACCACCCGGGCGCGGGTAATCTTCGTCGGGGATGACCTCGCCCCAGGCATCCAGCAACCAGAATGCCTGCATCTTCATCAGGTTCGGATGGTCGAGTTCATCCTTGATCGTCTCGAGAGCGTTCCACTCCTGCTTGCCTTTGATGCCCGAAAGATCCTTGACCACTTTGAGCGCGACTTTGGTTTTGCCTGGACCAGTTGCCTGCCAGACTTCGCCGTAGCCGCCTTTGCCCAGGCACTTCTCCATCTTGTAGCCGTGTACGACTTCCTTGCCGCGCTGGAAAATCTCCTCAGCAATAGGCGGCTTTT
>JANNLP010000158.1:0-7050 GCA_031396905.1 Gemmataceae bacterium | reverse complement strand
CGTCAGCATGGCCTTGAGCTTGGCAAAGTCGCTTTCCGTCGAAGCGTTCCAACTCGCCCAGTAGAAGGCCACGACGATCTTGCCTTGAAGCTGACCAATATTGAATTGGCCGCCGCCGAATGAATTCGCCAAGATTCAGGAAGGGTTGTGCGAAGCGCTGAAGCAGTTCGTCACCAAGTACCCCCAGGGCGAAGATACGCCCGATGCGCTATTACAAGTCGGCATGATCAACGAATTCGGCGGCAAGGAAAGCGATGCCAAGGTTTCGTATGCCGCGCTGGTTAAGGACTACGCGCAACATCCGCTGGCCCCGAAAGCCAATGGGGCGCTCAAGCGACTCGGCCTTGAAGGTCAACCGCTGGAACTGGCTGGTCCAACATTCGGCGGCGGCCAATTCAATATTGGTCAGCTTCAAGGCAAGATCGTCGTGGCCTTCTACTGGGCGAGTTGGAACGCTTCGACGGAAAGCGACTTTGCCAAGCTCAAGGCCATGCTGACGACTTACGGACCCAAGGGCGTCGAGTTGGTTACGGTCAATCTCGACCAGAATCAACCCGCCGCCGTGCAGATTGTGCAGAAGGCACAGGTCCCCGGCAAGCACGTGTATGGCACGGCCGGCCTCGATGATCCGCTCGCTACCAACTACGGCATCATGGTCCTGCCAAACCTCTTTCTCGTCGGCAAAGACGGCAAAGTGATCAGCCGCACCGTCCAGATCAACACGCTGGACGACGAGATCAAGAAGCTGACGGATAAGTAACAACGTCGAGAATCAAAGGAGCCGTGGCGTATATCCGTCATGGCTCCTTTTCATTTGGTGACATCGAAGCTGTTCTAGTTTTCCGTCTTCTCTGTGCTTCCTTTGTGTCTTCGTGTCTTTGTGGTTTTCTTCACGAGAACCAAAAAGACACGAAGACACGAAGTTCACACAAAGAAAACAGTCCGTGCATATCGGCGCTCCTTGAGGCAACTCGGAGTGAATTGCCCGCTACTCAATTGAGCGTGCATCGCTATCAACTCTTTAGCCGCATTCTCCCGGGTAGCATCATGGGTGTCTTAGCCGATTGGCAGATCAAAGAGCGCGTCAAGATTGAGCCGTTTGCCGACATGCAATCTCGGCCCGGCGTGCTGTCTTATGGCGTGACGAGTTATGGTTACGACATTCGCCTGGGCCGGAAGTTCAAGGTCTTCACCAACGCCCATTGTTCCATCGTCGATCCTAAATCGTTTGATCCTAAGTCGTTCGTGGATATCGAATCCGACACGTGCCTGATTCCGCCGAATAGTTTCGCGTTGGCCGAGACCGTGGAATATCTCGAAATCCCCCGCGACATTATTGCCGTGTGCGTCGGCAAAAGCACCTATGCCCGCATCGGTATCATCGTAAATGTGACGCCGCTGGAGCCGGAGTGGAAAGGCAAAGTCACCATCGAGATCAGCAACACCACGCCGCTGCCCGCACGAGTCTACGCCGGTGAAGGCATTGCCCAGGTGCTATTCCTCGAAGCCTCGGCACCTTGCAAACAAAGCTACGCCGACAAAAAGGGCAAGTACCAGAATCAACCGGGCCTGACGCTGCCGTTTGTGACGAAGTAGTGGTCAGTGGTCAGTGGTCAGTGGTCAGTGGTCAGTGGTCAGTTTTTTGATCTGTATGTGTCGGAACGCCACCGGGTCATCATGCCCGGCCAGGCCGAAGTGGCCGGTCTTGCGATCTTTGCCGGGATGCGGCTTGCCGCCCATGACGTCGGTGACTTTGGCCAAGTCGGTGTCGAGGACGCGGGTGCCGTTTAACTCGGCGACTATTGTTGAACCGCGCACGGTGATCTCGGCGAAGTTCCATTCACCAGTTTTGCGCAAGTAACCGCGTTGGGCGGCGGCCATGCCGTATGCGGACAGGTTGAATTGCCGCGGATCGAGCTTGCCGTATTGGGGATCATCGTCATCGAGAATTTGCAATTCGCACATGCCCATATAGGCTGCATCGCCTTCACCTGGATAACGAATGGCCAGGCCGTTGTTGCCGCCGGGCGGCAGGCGGTATTCGAGGCGCACAACAAAATTGTCGACCTGATCTTTGGTGTAAATGGTGCCACCCTTTTTCGGTCGGCAGACGATTGAGCTGTCTTTGACTTCGTATTGGTCAACTGGCCCCGCCCAGCCGGTGAAATCACGCCCGTTGAACAGTTCGACGTATCCCGAGAGCTTGTGCTTTCGCAACATGTCATTCGCTTCGCCAGGCGGTATCTCGCGCACACACAAGTTGCGCCAACTGATCGCGCCGCCGTGCGTCTGCAATTGAATTGGCCCCAGGCGCGGCAGTGGATTGCGTCGATCCTTCTCGAAGTAGTTTTCCAACCGGGCATGATCGACGACAAGTTTGTCATTCAGGTACACCGTGACGCGTTCGCCCACCATGATGATGCGGAACTTGTTCCATTCGCCAAATGGCCGGTCGGCCAACACCAGCGGGTCTTTGCCCGGTGCACTTTTGCTGTTATTCCACAAACCTCCGCTGCCGAGTTGCGAACCGTGCTTCCATTGGGCTTCATCGGTGTGATCCCAAATCTGTACCTGCGGGCAACCGCGCAGATAGATGCCGCTGTCGGCCTTCGCCACCGTCTTGTATTCAACGAACAACTCGATGTCGCCGTAGTGCCTATCAGTGGTGAGAAACGCACCTATACCGTCGTTGACCAGGATGCCATTCTCGACCGACCAATGGCCTTCGCTTTCTTTGGCCCACTTCGCAAGTTTGGCCGTACGCTCGCTCTCGCTCATGGCCGCGAGCTTGCGTATGTCAAACGTTTCCATGAAGTGCCAGCCGGCCAAATCCTTGCCGTTGCAAAGCGGCGTGAACCCCTTGGGCGGCGCCTGCGCCATCACGGATACCGGCAGCAACAACACAAGATACAATGATCGGTGCATGACATGATCCCAAAGACCGCGTTTCGCGACGCTTCGCAGAAACGTCCGATTGGACATGATTCTATGACCACACTAACGGACGAATTCATCGGCGACCCACTCACGCCGGACGCCGCCACTTTTGACCCCGCTCGCATGGCCGTCGGCGAACCGGGCCTGCCCGGCAAATTCCACTGGCGTGATCAGACCATCGAGGTGCAATCCGTCGTCCGCTCCTGGCGCGAGACCGGCTCGTGCAGCCACGGCAGCGATGAGCGCTACGTGCAAAAGCACTGGTACGAACTTGCCACCAACCACGGCACCATGCGGGTGTATTTTGAACGGAAACCACGCGGCGGCAAGATGCGCTGGTGGCTGTATAGTATGGTGCGAAATGAGCCGAGTGTGGTAGAATAATCGTGTGACCCGCATCGCAACCAAACCGCAGCCGCTCGCCCGAAGTCTGGCGACTTCGACGGCACTTTCACAGTATTATTACCCCGCCATGATTCCACCGCTCGACGTTGTCCGCGTCCTCAACAAGGCCAAGATCAAGTTCACTTTGGTCGGCGCCCACGCGCTCGGAAATTGGACGCGCCGGCCACGAACGACCGAAGACGTCGATGTGGTCGTTGCGGCCCGGCACGTCAAACTTGCAGTAACAGCGTTGACAACTGCCTTTCCAGAGTTGATCCCGACGGATACGCCATATGTCATTCGATTGGCTCGCGGCGAAGGCGGACCCATCGTTGTTGACGTCATGAAGCCCAACCGGGCGGTCATCAAAGCTGCGCTGACCAACACGCATATTGTAACCAGTGGCCGGCTGACCTATGCGATCCCGTCATTGGAAATGGCATTGGCAATGAAGTATGCCGCGATGGTGAGCGTGGGTCGCGGGGATATCAAGAAATTTCAGGACGCCTCCGATTTTCTGGCCATGATCAAAGCCAATGCGGAAATCGAACTCGACCAACTTGCTGAACTCGGTGAATTGGTGTATCCCGGCGGTGGTAAAGAGGTCGTGTCAATGATCGCCAAGACACGAGCCGGGGAACGGCTAGTACTCTGAACCTCGCCTCATGCGCTTGTTGTCCTTTGACCAGTCACTTCGCTAACCATACCCCATGACAACGGATGTCGTTATTGTTGGTGCGGGCATGGCCGGCTTGGCCTGCGCCCGGCGGTTGATTGAAGTCGGCAAATCGTTCGTGATACTGGAAGCGTCTGACGGAGTGGGCGGCCGGGTGCGCACGGATGTTGTTGATGGCTTTCGCCTGGATCGCGGCTTTCAGATTCTTTTGATGGCATATCCCGAGGCCAGACGGCACTTCGACTACCCGGCGCTTAAGCTCAAGTCGTTTACTCGCGGCGCTTTGATTCGCTGGAACCGGAGCTTTTATCGCATCGTCGATCCCCGCCGCGATCCCATTCGCGCGATCGGTACCCTCGTCGGCTCCGTCGGCACGCTCGGTGATAAATGGAAGCTGCTCGAACTGGAAACGAAGGTGCGGGCCAGGGAACCCGAACAACTCTTCGAGCAGCCGGAAGGGCTGACGCTGGACTTGTTGCGTTGGCATGGCTTCTCCGATTCGATGATCGACCGGTTCTTCCGGCCATTCTTCGGCGGCGTCTTTCTTGAGAAAGATCTCGTCACGTCATCGCGCATGTTTCGCTTCGTGTACCGCATGTTTGCCGACGGCGATGCGGCCGTGCCGGAGTTGGGCATGGGCGCGTTGCCGGAGCAACTAGCGTCGTTATTGCCGGAGAATGCCGTGCGATTAAGTACGTCGGTAGTCGCCGTCGAACCGGGTCGCGTGCGGCTTGATGGTGGTGAAACAATCGAAGCCGACGCCGTTGTCGTCGCCACTGAAGGTCCGACGGCCGCCAAGCTGCTTGGCTGGCCAGAGCCGAAACCGGCGCGAGCCGTGACATGCCTGTATTTCGCGGCCGCTGAATCACCGATCAAGGAAGCGACCCTGGTTTTAGATGCGGACGAAAGTGGCCCCGTGAACAACCTCGCCGTGATGAGCGATGTGTCGGCCAGCTATGCACCGCCGGGCCAGTCACTGATTTCAGCGAGTGTCCTCGGCGACCCAGTTGACGACGACGCCACGCTGCTTACCTCGGTGCTCAATCAGTTAGCTGGCTGGTACGGCGACAAAGTGAACGGCTGGCGGCATCTGCGAACGTATCGCATTCGCTATGCGCTGCCGGACCAGACAGCGCCCGCGCTGGACCCCGCCCGCCGGCCGGTGAAAATATCTCCCGGTCTATATGTATGTGGCGACCACCGTGCCGATGCATCCATCAATGGTGCGCTGTACTCCGGCTGGCTGGCTGCCCAGGCGGTGGCCGAGGATTTGGCGGCCGGTTAGTGTGCGGATCGCGACAATCAGAATCATCAACAGCTTTGACTTTGGATTTGTCTTCTCTGTGTATTCCTTCGTACCTTTGTGTTTTTGTGGTTGGTCTTAAAAACTCACCACAAAGACACAAAGGCACGAAGGAAGCACAAAGAAAACCATACTGCGGTTCTATCGGCTGCAACAACGAATCATTAGCCCTTGTCCTCCGGTGTCACACCCAGCACGATGTTGAACTTGGCGGTGAGTTCGCCAAGCTTGGATCCCGCCATCGGCTCGAAACTCACCAACACCGACTCGCGGACCTTGGCGTCACGGATACTACGCAGCACGCCATCGCGGTCGTTCTTCGGGTCGCCTTTGATATAGCATTGCGTCGTCAGCAGCTCTTTGCCGTTCCGCTTGATCTTGAAGTGAATGTGTGGCGTGCGGCCGGGATACGCCACCGGTTTGATCGTACGGAAATAGTATTCGCCGGTGGATGCCGTCGTAAAGCGGCCAAAGCCCTGGAAGTTCTTGTCGCGCTTGTCGGCATTGTCGGTGCCGGTGTGCAGGTACGCACCTTTGCCATCAACCTGCCAGATTTCGACGACGGCGTTGCGAAGCGGCGTGCCGTTGGTATCCAGCACGCGGCCGCTCAGGTGGGTGATTTCACCGATGGACGGTGTGATCGAGTCATTGATAATGATCAGGTCGTTGTCGGTGTCAAGCGGCAACTTGTTTGGGTAAAACGGCCCTTCCATTTGTTTCGGCGTCCGCGTGAGTTCGTCGGCGAATGCGCCACGAGCATAGAACGCTGTCGCGCCCAATGCCAACGTGCCGAGGAACAATCGGCGACTCGGAACAACGATGTGCTGATTCATCTCGATCCTACTTTCGTTTCTTGACCGCACGCGGTTTTGCCTTGGTCGGCTTCTTGACCGCGACCTTCTTCTTAACAGCGGCGGGCTTCCGGGGTTTCGCCCGCTTGGTGTAAAGCGGTTCATAAAGTTGAGCGTTCACGCCGCCCGGCATGACGAAATGCGTGACCAGACCATAACCGTGATTGGCGATTTCATCGACGAACCGCACGCCGCGTGCTTTCAGCTGGGCGACCGTCTTTTGCACGTTGTCGCAGTAAAAGGACACATTGTGCGTGCCGGCCTCCGCGCCTTCGCCCGCCGGATGGCAGCCCATGTCGGCCTCCGGCAAATCAAAGATCAACCAGCCTTCGCCGACGTCGGTGTATGTAAATCGCAATTTGTCGCGGAGAAACGCCCGGAACGCATCCGGCTCGGATGAATAGAACATCGTATGCACGCCACGAATCATTCGCCAAGACTCCACAAGCGGGCGATGCGCCTATTAGTATAGTGCAATTGGAGGTGCTTCGTGCCCCTGATCGTGCAGAAATTCGGCGGCTCCAGCGTAGCGACATCGCAGCGGATCATGGCTGCCGCACGGCGGGCCATCCGCGCACGCCAAGCCGGCTGTCAGGTGATCGTCGTGGTTTCCGCGCGTGGCGATACCACCGATGAACTCCTCGCGCTGGCGCACGAAATTACCGAAAGCCCGCCGCATCGCGAAATGGATATGCTGCTGGCCACCGGTGAGCAAATCTCGATCGCGCTGATGGCCATGGCAATTCAAGCGCTCGGCGTGCCGGCCATCAGCTTCACCGGCTCGCAGATCGGCATCCAAACCGACTCGACGCATATGAAGGCCCGCATCAAGACCATCGACACGCGGCGGATTCGCCAGGCATTGGCGGATGGCAACGTCGTCATCGTCGCCGGCTTTC
>JANNLP010000107.1:0-11582 GCA_031396905.1 Gemmataceae bacterium | reverse complement strand
CACGATGGCCACCACATCGGCGCCGTCGTCCAAAATAAATCCGACGCACGGGACAGCATGATCCACGGGGATCGGCAAAACCTTGATGCCGGCGATCTCAACAGATACGCGCGGTGTGATTTCGTCTAACTTCAGAAACGGGGCCATGCGCTTCGAAAGTTCGAGCATGTCCGGATACAGGCGGCCGTTGAACACATCCTGTTGCAGGCATTCCAGCACGGGCTTCGTCGCATGCACAGTGACGCAGGCCGGCGTCATGTCGTAAATGTTATCCACGAGAATCGGCAGGCCGGCAATGTGATCGAGGTGCGAATGGGTGAGCACCACGTCGGTGATTTTGGCCTGCTCGGGCACGGTGCCGTACAGGCCGATGGCCCCGGCATCGACGGCCAGCCGGCCGTTGACCAGATAGGTCGATAGCGGATGCCCGACGCCGCCGCCGAGCGATGATGGCAGCATCAGGACGTCCATTGATATCTCCGCATCGCTATATCTCAATACGTTAGATTCAGTTCGACGAAGCCGGCCACCAGCGGGTCCACGTCCTTGTCGAAATGGCCGTAAAGCTGCTTGAAGCCTCGGCCCGGAATCAGCGTCATCAGCCCGGCGGTTAGGATGATGTTATTGCTAAGTAGCGGCCGATATTCCAGTCCCGTGCTCAAATCCGCCCCGATTTCCCGATCCAAATGCCCGTCAAAGGTGAACCTCTCCAGCGAATTGGTCTTATCGAACCAGAGGAAGTTGGCGTTGTTGATAAGCCGCAGTTTGGGCGTCAACTCTAAATCGACGCCGACGTTGGCCAACGCCAATCCGGGATTCACGAAGTTGCTTTGCCCCTGAAACTTGCTCGACCGCAGGTCCGGCACCAAGCTCTGCCGATTGACTAGGTTCACGCCGAACAAGCCAATGGCCTGCCGCTGCCAAAACGAGAAGTCCCCGCCGGCAAAATTCGGGCGATCGAGGATCGTGTCAAATCCAGTGGCATGGTGATTTTGGATTTCGCCGTCGCCGGATGCCCAGAAGAAGGACGCGCGGAAGCGTGCCCAATCACGGTCGTACGACAACTCGACGGCGGCCATCTGGGCGTTGATCTCCTGGGCGCAATTGGCAATCGGGTTAAGACTGTCGCGGCCCAGCACCCAATAAAAGGCATGCGTAATGTTGTAGCGCTGAATGTGCCCGTCGCCGGTCCAGCCGAGATAGACGGCATCCACCTGGTGCGGCTGGAACACGCCGGTGGGATCGGGTCGGGCGAGGAAACCGTTGCGATCAAACAGCGTGCTGGCCCGGTCGTTGTTGTAATGCACGCTGGCTTGAGTTGTGTATCCGGGCCAGATGAAGTCCTGTCGAAAGTAGTTGCCGATGAGGATGTTCTGCCGGCGGTCGTCGAAGGTATTGAGCGTGCTGTTGGTTTCCTTTTCCGCCTGGCGAAAGTAGGCGACGTTGAACTGATCGCGGTTGCCGGAGCGGGTGCCGAACAGGCGAATGGCCCGGTTGGTGTCGGCAAAGAGGAAACCGCGAAAGTCGCTGACAAACGGTTGCGAGCCGACTCGCAACGACATGAAGTCGTATTCCGCGCTGAGGTCGGCCAGCTTCACTTCCGCGAAATACTCTTCGAGGCTGAACCACGTGCGAGCACGATCCAGACCCTTGGCCACGTCCGGACTGACGAGTGCCAGCTCCTGAGTATTGAGATAGTTCACATTGAAAATCGGTGTCACCTTGATGCGCCAGTCCATCGGCTTGAACGACGCGTCACCGTGAAACAGATCGAATGACAGCCGGAAGAACTGAGAGTACACAGTCTGGTTTGGTCTTCCGAAGAACTCCTCCTGCCCGGGCCGCAGCGTACTTTCAAATGGAGTCGTCGGCACCGGCAAGTGCCGCGGCTCATACAGCGCTAGCGTGCTGGCCGTGATGTTGAGGAAGATGTTCTGACCAATGATCGGATAATCGCCCTTCCGCACGTTCTGATTGAACGGGTCCGTCCAGCGACCCAACTCAAATGGATAATCATCCAACAGCGGATGGCCGTTGCCGTAACGATCCCACTCGGGGAAGCCGATACGCCAACGATCATCCATGGGCAGGAAATCACGATTCGGCCGGACGCGAGGCTGGACGCCACTGGGTCCGGAGTAACCAAGCGTGGGATCAATTGGCGTCAAGACGTCGGCAATTGGGCCGCGGTCATCCAGTTGTAGATCTTGATCAAGCGGCGGTCGGAGGATGGGCGGTTCATCGATTGATGGCACGTCACCTCGCGGCCGGTCCTGCGCGCACAACGTCGCCAAACCGAGCGCAAGCCCGGCGACGACGTAGCACCACAAACGTCGGCCGTGGAACACACCAATCCCTTTCGTACTTGAATGAAATCGGCGTTTCGTCACTACTTTCTTGAGAAGCTGTGCCGACTTTAACGAAATGCGTTCAACTTTCCCGTGTTGATAGTCGATTTTGACTCAAGACGGGAGTGGGCCGATGCTGCGCGCAACGAGATTGGATCTGGAACTACTCGAACGGCGTGATGCCGCTGCCGTGGTCGCTGGTCTCGTTGGCACCATTCTTGATGTGACGGGGACACTGGGTCGCGACAACATTGCAATTGAACGTGATGGCAACGAGTACATCATCCGCGACCGGGATATTGTCGTTGGTCGCTTTGATGCGTCGAGCATTGCGCAAATCAACGTTGACGCCGGCGACGGCGATGATGTGATACGCATTGGCCGTGAAGTCAACGTGCCAACAGTTCTCGTCGGCGGTGATGGCCGGGACAAACTGATCGGCGGCACTGGTACGCAAGCTCTGGTCGGCGGCAATGGCAATGATCGGCTGGTGGCGGGCAGCGGCATGGCATTGCTTGATTCCGGCACCGGCCGTGATCAACTTTTTGCTGTCAAGCCCGTGGATACTGTCGTGCCTAATCCACAGGCGATTGTGCAGGCGGTCGGCCAGTTTCCACCGGCGGCAATCCCGGCGGCCGCCGCGCCGCAGTTTATCACCATTGACGATGTCATTTGTCTGCTGCAACGAGCCTCGGCCACGTCATCATCCGATGATGCGATTATTGCCATCGTGGATCGCAATGGTCGGATCCTGGGCGTACGTGTCGAAGCCGGCGTGGCGTCACAAATTACCAGCGACCCGAACTTGTTGACATTCGCCATCGACGGAGCCATCTCCAAGGCGCGGACGGCCGCGTTCTTCTCCAACAATCAAGCTCCGCTGACGACACGCACAGTACGATTCATCAGCCAGTCGACTATCACGCAGCGCGAAGTGGAATCGTTGCCGTTTGATCAAGACCCGAACTCGACGGGTCGCGGCCCTGGCTATGTCGCACCCGTCGGTTCCGGTGGTCACTTCCCACCCAACATTCCAAATACGCCTCAAGTCGATCTTTTCGGCATTGAGCACACCAATCGCGACAGTTTGGACCACCCTGGTGCAGATCGCATTAAGGGCACGGCTGACGACATCATGTTGGGCGCACGTTTCAACATCGATCCGGCATTCATACCAGCGGGCGTCGAGTTGTTTGCTCCCGAATCCTACGGCGCGGCGTTCGGCCAGTTACAAGCACAGGGCCGCGGTATTGCCACGCTGCCCGGCGGCATCCCGCTTTACAAGCATGGTCAACTCGTCGGCGGCATTGGAGTGTTCTTTCCTGGTAAGACTGGTTTTGCCACCGAGGAGAATTCATCATTAAGCACCACGTTCGACCCAAGCAAACCGGATCGGACACTGGAAGCGGAGTTCATGGCTTTTGTCGCTGCCGGTGGTGCGCCGCAAATCGGTTTCCCGGCACCGACCGTGGGAGGCGTTGCTCCGTGTGCCGGCTATGAACTGCCGTTGACGCCGGACAATCAACGCATTGATCTCGTCGGCATCACGCTTGACATTATCGGCCCCGGAGGATTGAAAGGGCCATCGAACTTAACGAAGTACGCTGAATCGCTGACCCAAGGCGATCCGAACAGCGGCGCTAACGTGCCCATCAACCTCGCAGGCGAACAGTATCAGATCGGCAAGCCGGTCGCCGAGGGTTTTCTCGTCACGCCGCACGATGGTGTCGGCATCACAGAAGCTCAAGTACGGCAGATGATTCAACAGGGAATCGATCAGGCCAACCGCACACGCGCTGCGATTCGTTTGCCTCTAGATAGCCGGACGCGAATGGTGTTTGCCGTTACGGATGTCACCGGTGAAGTGTTGGGTTTGTTTCGAATGCCCGATGCCACCATATTCTCCATTGACGTGGCCATCGCGAAAGCGCGCAATGCATCGTACTATGCTGACCCGGTTGCGCTGCAAGCCATCGATCAAGTGCCTGGCATATCGCGCGGCACAGCATTTACCGCGCGGACGTTTCGCTACCTCGCCGAGCCATTCTTCCCCGAGGGTATTGATGCGCGGCCGCCGGGGCCGTTTTCGATTTACAACGACGGAGGTGCCAATCGCTTCACGGGTCAAATCAACGGACCTCGTTTACCGGCCAGTGCCTTTCAGAGCGTCTACGGATTTGACAGCTTCAATCCCGGAACCAATTTTCGCGACCCGCGCAATCCCGCCAACCAGAATGGCATCGTCTTCTTCCCGGGCAGTGCCCCGCTGTACGATCGCGGCCTTTTGGTGGGCGGTCTCGGCGTGTCTGGCGATGGCGTAGACCAAGACGATGTGGTGACGGCATTCGCGACCGCAGGCTTCAAGACACCCACGGGCGTGCTGCGCGCCGACGAGACTTTCTTCAACGGCATCCGCCTGCCGTACCAGAAGTTCAACCGCAACCCGGAGGATTGATGTTGTTCTTTCTTCTTGCCGCTTGCGGCTTAGCGGCCGACCCCGCCCCACCCAGCGGCGACCACACCCACGAGCGCGCCGGCCGCCCGCAGTCCATCGCCTGGTATGCAGTGACGAGTTGGTCCTGCAAAGAATGCGGCGGCCTGATTGGTGGGGGCAGCTTGCGCCGGGGAATCGGTGCCGGCCCATACGACGGCACCTGGGGCTGGGACTACGTTGGCAATGGTTGGCGGCCCAGCCGATTCTTTCTGAGTTGGACTGCCGAAGGTGCGAAGAAATCCAAGCCAGGCCCGTACAAAGTGGATGGTCCGCACGTTACCGACGTTTTTGCCATCAAACCCGTGAAGCGGGCCATCGAAAGGAAAAACAAGGCTGAAGCACATTCCCCTCCCTCGGCGGGAGGGGAATAGGACAACCGCAATTACTTGGCCGCGAAGCGCTCGGCCACTTTGTCCCAGCGGACGACGTTCCACCAGGCGTCCACGTAATCAGCGCGCTTGATTTGATATTTCAGATAGTACGCATGTTCCCACACGTCCACGCCCAATAGCGGCGTGCTACCGTCGCTGATAGGCGTATCCTGGTTGGCGGTGCTGACCACCGACAACTTGCCGTCGCCTCCGCGGACCAGCCATGCCCAGCCGCTGCCGAATCGCGCGAGCGCTGATTCTTTAATTTTGGCTTTGAGAGCATCGACACTGGTGAACGTGGACGTGATCGCTGCGGCCAAATCCCCGCTGGGTGCGCCGCCGGCGGATGGACCCATGATTTCCCAGAACATCGAATGGTTGGCGTGGCCACCGCCATTGTTGCGAACAGCGTTGCGAATTGCTTCCGGAACGGCGCTGAGGTTTTTCAGTAGATCATTGATCGACTTGCTGGCCAAGTCCGGCGCGGACTCCAGGGCTTTGTTCAAATTGTCCACATAGGCCTTATGATGCCGGCCGTGGTGGATTTCCATCGTCATTTTGTCGATGGAGGGTTCGAGTGCGTCAGGGGCGTATGGCAATGCGGGTAGTGTGTGCGCCATGGTGGTTTCTCCTACGAAAGGTCGGGCAACAATAATCTATCAATCTCCGTTGCTTGCGGCTTAGTGTGATCCCGCCAGTTGTTGTTTCACCTTTCGCTCCACCACCATCTTCAAAAGCAGCGTCACGCCGGCTAGCAAAGTCAACACGCTGGCCACCGCGAATGCGGCCGGGGTGTTGTACTCCATCATCAGCTTTTCGACACGCAGCGGCATGGTGTCGGTCACGCCGCTGACTTTGCCGCTCACCACATAGACAGCACCAAATTCCCCCATCGCGCGGGCATTGGCGAGAATCGCACCATAGAGCAAACCCCACTGGATGTTGGGCAACGTCACGCGCCAAAACATCTGCCAGCCGCTGGCACCGAGGCTGACGGCCGCAAGTTCTTCGTCCGGTCCGAGAGCTTGCATGACCGGAATCAGTTCCCGAGCCACGAACGGCAACGTGGTGAAGGTGGTGACGAGCAGCAGCCCGGGAAAGCCGAAAAGAATCTGAATGCCCAGCCAATGAACGACCGAACCGAAGTAACCTTGCCGCCCAAACAGCAAAACGAACAGCAAGCCCACCACCACGGGCGAAATCGAGAATGGCAGATCAAGCAGTGTGAGCAACAGCGTCCGGCCACGAAAGCGAAAGCGGGCGATGGACCATGCGGCCGCCACACCAAAGATGATGTTCGCCAGTACGGCCAATGGTGCGATCAACAATGTGAGCAAGATCGAATGCCGCGTGTCCGGGTCCAAGACGAGGTCGTTGAAGTAGTTGGCCAATCCGTGCGCCAGTGCATGAGCAAACACGCTCACGACAGGGACCACGATCAGAATGCCAAGAACCAATAGGGCCAAAATCGTCAACGTGATGCGCACCCAGGCCGGGTCGCGCAGACGCCGCCGTGGTGCGATGACGGTGACAGGAACTGACGGGCTAACCATCGATGCGTGCCCTCCGTCGTTCCAGCAGGTTGATAACGCCCAACATGACAAAGCTGGCAATCAGCAGCACGACGGCAATCGCCGTTGCCTCAGCATAGGCGTACTGTTCAAGTTGTTCGACAATTAACTTTGGAGCGACTTCAGTGCGATACGGCATGTTGCCGGACACGAAGATCACGGACCCGTATTCGCCCAACGCTCTGGCGAATGCCAATGAAAAGCCCGTGTAAAGCGCCGGCAACAACTGCGGCAACAACACCCGGCGAAACGTCTGCCAGCGGGTGGCACCGAGCGAGGCCGCCGCTTCTTCGGCCTCGGCATCGAAACTCTCCAGCACTGGCTGAATCGTCCGCACCACGAACGGCAGACCTATGAACACCAGTACGATTACGATGCCGAGGCGTGTGTACGCGGCATGAATGCCCAACGGTGCAAGCCACCGGCCAAACCAGCCGCCATCCGAGTAGAGGTTCGCGTAAACAAGTCCTGCCACGGCGGTCGGCAATGCAAACGGCAAATCCACCAGCGAGTCCGCCAACTTCTTCAGCGGGAATTCGTAGCGTACCAACACCCAGGCGATGAGAAGCCCAAAAACGACGTTCACCGCCGCCGCGACGAACGATGCACCGAAGGTAAGCCCATAAGCAGCGAGCGCTCTTTGCGTAAACGCCGCTCGCGCGAACTCCGCTGGGCTGAGCGATAGCGCCATCGCAAAACACGCGATCAACGGCACGATCACCAGCAGGAGCAAATACGCACCCGTGATCGACAAGCCCAGCCGAAGTCCCGGCAACACATTACGATCGGCGGCAAACATCTATGGCAGGATATGGCGAGCGACCACGCATCGCCAAAGTGATTTCACTGCTGCTGAAACATGCGATCAAACTCGCCACCCGCCGCAAAGAAGCGTTTTTGAGCTTCGTTCCAGTCTTGGGCGATGATGTCGATTGTGAACAACTCGATTTCGGGGAAGCGGCTACGTACTTTTGCCATCACGGCATCATCGATTGGCCGGAAGTGGTGTTTAGCGAGTAGCTCCTGGTAGTCCGGGCGGAATAGTGCTTGCACGTACGCTTCGGCAACCGCACGGGTTCCATTCTCGTCCACATTTCTGTCAACGACGGCGACGGGTGGCTCGGCGCGAATGCTGGCCGGTGGATAGACAATCTCCAGTGCCCCTTCCGACTCCCGCACTTCGAGGTGGGCTTCGTTTTCCCACGTCAGTTGCACATCGCCGATACCGTTTTGAGCGAACGTGGTGGTCGCACCGCGTGCACCGGTATCCAACACGGGTACATGTCGATAAAGTTCAGTCACGAAATCGCGAGCCTCGTCGTCGCTGCCGCTGCGACGACGGACGCTGCCCCACGCGGCGAGGAAACTCAATTTGCCGTTGCCGCTGATTTTCGGGTTGGGCGTGATGACAGCGACGCCATCACGGACGAGGTCGGGCCAATCGTGGATGTTCTTCGGATTGCCGCGACGGACTACAAAAACAATCGTCGAATAGTACGGACTCGAGTTGTGCGGCTGGCGCTTTTCCCAATTGGCGGCCAATAGCCCTTTGACTCGCAATCGGTCGGTGTCGTCCCACAAGGCCAAAGTGACCACGTCGGCCGGCAAGCCATCAATGACCGAACGAGCCTGACTGGCCGAGCCACCGTGCGATTGCCGCACCGCCACGCGCAGCCCGGTTTCTTCCGCGTAGTCGGCAACGAAACGGGCGTTCACATCCCGCCAGAGTTCGCGGGTCGGGTCGTTGGATACGTTGAGAATCGTCAGTGCCGTCAGTTCATGGCGGCCATCGTAGAGCATGAGCAGCCCGGCCGCCGCCGGCACGACAAGGCAGTAGGCCACGATAAGGAGAGGAATTCGCATTGCCGGTATGATAGTCGGTCTGGCGCGAACCGCTCGGTCGCGGAGACAGTCAATTCTCCTTGACCCGACCCCGCGACCGGCTAGAACAGCTATGGTCGGCTTGATTTGCCGGCTGGGGCTTTTATACTCATTCGTGGGACGTTTTTGCGGGTGTAGCTCAGTGGTAGAGCGCCACGTTGCCAACGTGGTTGTCGTGGGTTCAATCCCCATCACCCGCTTTGAAACCGCGAAGACGTGAAGGCCCGGATCGGCACCCACCGCGGGGCCGCTCCGGGCCTTTTCGTTTCCATGATCCTTGCGGTCCGCCAGCCGGACGCGCGGAGAAGTGCAAGATGACCGAAGACGCCGTGGAAGACGCCGTGATGGATGAGACGCAGGACACCACCGAGGCCGAGGGCGGCGAAGCCAAGGCTCCGCGCGTGATGCAGACCGTCGAGGTCAATGACATCGGCCCGTGCAAGAAGCACATCAAGGTCATTATCGACCGCTCCGACATTGATGGCCGACTCAATGAGAAGTTCAAAGAACTCGTCGTCAAGCACAAGTCGCAAGTGCGCGGCTTCCGCCCCGGTAAAGCGCCGCGCAAGATGGTCGAGAAGCTGTACAAGGACGAAGTCCACCGCGAAGTGCGCGGCGAGTTGTTGCTCGGCAGTCTCGAACAGTTGGCCGAGGAACAGGATATTGCACCGTTGTCGCCACCGAATCTTGATCCAGGCAAGATCAACATCCCCGACACCGGCGACATGGTGTACGAATTCGATGTTGAAGTCCGGCCGCACTTCGTATTGCCGGACTACAAGGGCCTGAAACTCAAGAAGCCGATGCAGACGTTCACGGAAGAAGACATCACCCGCGAACGGAATCGTCTGCTGGAGCCTTACGGTCAACTGATCCCGAAGCCGGAGCCGGCCGAGGTAGCCGACGGCGACCACATTACGTGCGATATCACGACCAAGTACGGCGACCGCCAGCTCAACGAGTTGAAGGAAATCAGCATCCGCGTTGATCCGCAACTGGTATTGCGTGACGGGGCCGGCAAGCGCTTCGGCAAGGAAATCGCCGGGGCCAAAGTCGGCGAGAAGCGCACGGTGAAGATCGCGCTTTCCGACGCGGCCGCCGACCCGGAATTGCGTGGCCGCGTCGTCGATGCCGTGTTCACCATTAAAGACATCAAGACTTACCGCATTCCCGAATTATCCGATCGCTTGTTGAAGGAATTCGATGTGCGGTCCGGTGAAGCGCTGGATGAACTCATCCGCGTGGTGCTGGATCGCCGGCTCGAATACATCCAGAAGCAGTCGGCCCGTCAACAGATTATCGCCAAGGTCGGCGATGACGCGATCAAGGAATTGCCGCAAGATTTGCTGGTGCGCCAGTCGCGCCGGGCTTTCCAGCGCAAAGTCATGGAAATGAAGTCTTCCGGCATGACCGAGGAAGAAATCAACGGCCGGTCGCGTTTGCTGCAGAACGACATCGTCCGCAATACGTCGCTGGCGCTCAAAGAACACTTCGTGTTGCAGAAGATCGCCGAGGACGAGAAGCTCGACGTCAACGAAGACGACATTGACAACGAGATTGAGCGGATTGCCTCGCGGAGCAACGAGTCGCCACGCAAGGTGCGGGCGCGGCTTGAAAAGGACGACTTGATCGACTCGTTGGCCGCCGAGTTGCTCGAAAGCAAAGCACTGGATCTGATTATCGAACAGGCGGAGTTCGAGGAAGAGCCGCTGGTGCCTCGCGATGAGGACGCTGCGGTGGCCTCCATCGAGGAACAATTGGTCCCCGGCGAGATCAACGATCCTATGGCCGTTGAGGAGGAAGAAGAACCGGCGAAGGAAGAGGAAGACGAGAAGAGTAAATAGGTTAGTGACGCTTCGTAGAAGCGTTCGCGGAGGCCTTGACTCGCCTCCGCATGATATGAAGTCGGAAGGATGCGCCCCGCAGGAGACCCGGTTATGCACGATATGTACGCGGCTCGGACGCCGTTTGAGCCGCAAATTCAACGCTATCGCGATTACGCCCGCCAACGGCAAATGACGCTCAGCGATCTGCTGTTGGAGAATCGTGTCGTATTTCTCGGGGCCTCGCCTGAAGTGCAGTTCCCGCAGATCAACGACCTATCGGCAAGTTTGATAATTCAGAAACTCCTGTTCTTGCAGTACGAGAACAAGAACCAGGAGATCAACATGTACATCAATTGCCCCGGCGGCTCCGTCACGGCCACGCTGGCGATTTATGACACGATGCAGTTTCTCGAGTGCCCCATCAATACCTATTGCATGGGAATCGCGGCCAGCGGCGCGGCCATCATCCTGGTGGCCGGCACGAAGGGCAAGCGCTTCGCCCTGCCCAACTCCAAAATCATGATCCATCAGCCTTATGGTCAAGTCGGCGGCCAAGTCACCGACATCGAGATCCAGGCCCAGGAGATCATGAAAGACCGCAAGCGGCTCGACGAGATTATGATGAAGCACACAGGCCAGCCTGTGGAAGTGATTGCCCGTGAAACTGAGCGCGACAAGTACTTCACGCCGCAGGAAGCCAAAGACTTCGGAATCGTGGATGAAGTGCTGACGCGGATACCAAAAGATGCGACGCCTCGCGTCGCTTGATCGCGATGCTCTGTATTCTGTATTCAGTCGAAGAGGTGAAGAGGTGAAGAGGTGAAGAGGTGAAATGACCTCTTCAATCGGCAAGGTCGGCCGGCTAGCTAGGTTCCGCGTTTCCGGCAATATGAATCTCTCCCGACCGACCGTCACCTCTTCACCTCTTCACCTCTTCACCTGTGCAGAACCGGAACGAGACTCAATCAAAGCCCGCCGATAAAGAGAAGGAGCGATGCCATGCCTTTCGTCCCGTACGTAGTGGAGTCGAGTGGCCGCGAGGAGCGGGTTTTCGATATCTACAGCCGGTTGTTGAAAGACCGGATCATCTT
>JANNLP010000073.1:0-14781 GCA_031396905.1 Gemmataceae bacterium | reverse complement strand
CTGACCGCCGCCTCGGACGCCAAGTCCATCGAAGTCGCCGCCCTCGCCCTGCCGATCACACATTCATGTCCGGCCGCTGCGCCAAGCCGATGTCCATCGCGAGTTGCAAGCGTTCCTGTCCGCTCATCCGCGCGGGCTGGTCGCCTTGCCGCGCGATCATGGCAAGAGCGTGCAGATCGGCATTCGCTTGTTGTGGGAGCTGGGCCGGTCACCGGGCTTGCGCATCAAGATCGTTTGCTCGACCGAATCGTTGGCGGCCGAGCGCGGCCGGTTCATCCGCGACCACATCACCGACAACCCGTATGTGCGACAAGTGTTTCCCCACTTGTGCGCGACCAAGCCGTGGGAACCCGTCCGCTTCACCATCAATCGGCCATCCACCGTGATGGGGCCGAGCGTCAGCGCCATCGGCGTGGGTGTGCGCTCGACCGGCGCGCGGGCCGATCTGATCGTCTGCGATGACATCGTCGATGTCACCGCGCTGCGCAGTCTGGCCGACCGCCGGCGGGTAAAGTCGCATTTCAAAGAGAACCTGGTGAACTTGCTGGAACCTGATGGCCGGCTGTGGTACGTGTTCACGCCTTGGCATCATGATGATCTGAGTGCGGAGTTGGCGCGATCGGCCGCGTATGCCGAGTTCCGCCGCTCAGTCGGGCCAAACCTGGAACCCGTTTGGCCCGAGCATTGGCCGTGCGCGCGCTTGGCCGAGCGCCGTGCGGAAATTGGTACGACGGCTTTTAGCCGGGCGTATCGCTTGGTGTGTGCCACGGATGAGGAAACCGCTCTGAGGCCTGAGTGGTTTCGCACCTGGCACGTGGAAGCTCCACTGGAGCGCATCATCCTGGCGGTGGACCCCGCGGCTTCGACGACTGTGCGCGCGGATCGCACGGCCATCGTTGCCCTGGGGCAAACTGCCGACAGGACGGTGCGCTGCCTGGAGGCGACTGCCCGGCGCGTGTCCGGGCCGGATTTGGTGCGCTGGCTGACGGAGGCCGATCGCTTTTGGCGACCGGACGCGATCGTCTTCGAAAGTCAGGGACCATTCGCGGCACTGAAGGATCTGCTGGTGGCTCACTGCGAGTTTGGCCCGAAGGTTCAGGCCATCACGCAGTCGGTTGCCAAGGCCGAGCGCATCCGCGCGTTCGGCGTGCACGCGGAGAACGGTCGGTTTCTGTTGAAAGGCGATGCCGCGGGACACATCGATCCGGCGCAAATGTCGCTTTATGATGAACTCACCACCTTCCCCCTCGCCGACAGCGACGACTTAGCCGACGCAGCCGCGTTCGGCTCTGCACAATTACTCCACACACGCCCACCTCGAGTGTGGTAACCAGGTTGGCCGCCACGGTCGTGGCGAGCGTGACCATACATCCCCAAGCGCCCGCAGGCATCGCCTTTCCAGCGCGTGGGAGTGCGCGCGGGCGGATGTGGGGAGCGAGGGAGTTGTTATTCATCAAAGTTTGTTGTCAGTGGTCGCGTGCCGGAGCTGGTGCATGGAACCAGCGAGAGTGTTCTTTGACAACTTAGATGAGGAGGCGGCGGTGAGCCACCTGTAAAGCCAGCCGGCGCAGAATCCGATGCGCTGCCGGAACAAAAAGCGCCGCAGCCGCGAGGAAGCGCAATATCGGCAACAAACCGCCGCAAGCAGAAAGCGGCACGAACGTTTTGCCGCATTCTGCTTGTCGTGGCGAAACTGGCCAGAGTGTCCAGTACCCCCAAGGGGAGTCGAACCCCTGTTTTGGCCTTGAGAGGGCCACGTCCTAGGCCACTAGACGATGGGGGCAGTCATGGCATTGTACTTTGGCTCGGCGTTCAGTCCAGTCGTCGGTTTGCTCTTTCAATTCACCGGCGGCAGTCTAGAATCTGACTTGTCCCACGGGGGTGTTTCTACGGCTGGTGCCGGGCCTGGTCTTCAAAACCAGCGGCGGGTGGGATGACTGCTCGCAGTGGGTTCGATTCCCATACACTCCCGCCATTTTCATTAGCGATGCCATGACCGAGCTACGGGTTCGCTGGTTCTGGATGGTCGGCATGGCCGTCCTGTTCGCGCTGGCCCATACGCAAGCGCCATACATCTGGTCGAATCAGAACCAGTATTACCTGCACGGCGCGGCCGCCGCGGGCTACGGCGACCTTGTGAACGACTGGCTAGCGAATACGCGTGATCCCGCGATTGTCTTTTCGACACTTGTTGAAATCGCGTTTGGCTTCGAAAATCCTAGCCTGTTGTCGTGTCTATATTTCGTGATATTGATGACTTATTTTCTGACGCTGGATCGATTGCTAGCTTGGCTCTTTGGATTCGGCGGACGCCGCCGGTGGGTCGTCATGGCGGCTATTCTTGTCCTTCATTCGGCCGCGTTGCGCCTATCGTCAGTTCAGGTTTTGGGTGTGGACTACCCATGGTACCTTCAGGCCGGTGTAGCCGGGCAATACATGCTCGGCCCCGGACTACAGCCGTCGGTTTTTCAAATCGGCATGCTTTCAGGAATGGCAGCATTCGCGTCGCAACGATTTCGACAATCCGCCGCCGCGGCCATGGCGGCATTCTTGCATCCCGGTAGCCTGCTTCCCGGATTATTGTGTTTCTGTGGATTTCAAATGGAGCTGGCATTGCGTCGCCGATTTCGGGCGGCAATCGAGTTGGGACTTGTCTCATCTCTGTTCGGGGGAGCCGCATTGGCCCTGATATGGATGGCAGTTCAACCCAGTGACAAGGAGACATTCGCAAAAGCTCAAGAGATCTTGGTCCACTTTCGCTTGCCACACCATTGCCGAATTGATCGATGGCTGGACTGGATCGCAGTCATGCAAATTCTGGTGATGGGCGTCGGTTGCTTCCTGACGCGGCAGACGCTTGTGTTTCGGCCAGTAGTATTTGTGATTTCCGCTGCCATACTACTCAGCGCTTTTCAATGGTGGACCCAAAGTGAATCGCTGGCATTGCTTTGTCCGTGGCGAGTGTCCGTGGTTCTCATGCCAATGTCTGTTGCGGTGATCTTAGACCGACTGATCGTGGGCCGCTTCGATCCGTCTACGAAATACAGCGACATTTCGATTCAGCCGCCGGTGGCGGTGATAGGCGTGGCGGCTGCATTTGCAGCTTTTGGAATCTGGATTTCATGCTCCGGCATCGGATACTACATCAACCATAACGAAGACGGCATCATCAATTACGTTCTCAAGAATCGAGGACGCGGTGAAGTCTATATGGTACCGGTGCGAATCCCGAATCTCCTGACGACGCCGCGCGGGTCGGTTTCATTGACTTTTGCGCAACCACGGCCGGCCGACCATGGTATCCCGCCGGATTTTCAGAGATTCCGGCTGGCAACCGGAGCGCCCGTTTATGTGGACTTTAAGTCTATTCCTTATGCTGACAAGGAAGTTCTCGAATGGTATCGTCGCTTACAGGGCTGCGTTGATTTCTACCAATCGAACGACCAGGAACGTGCGGTCGATCGCCTAATATCCGAGAGGGTAACGCATGTTGTTGTGCCCGCCGAGCTGACAATTCGGCCTGTTCGGATGGAGCTTCTTTACGAGGACGAGTATTACCGGTTGTATCGTCTTGCCGCGAAAGAGTGATCAATTTCATCGCCGCAACCTCTTTCCCCGCCGAACTTTCCGCCCAACCCTGTCCATTGGTTCATCGGTTCGCATAATAGCTGTTTGCGATATCAGGATGTTTGCTAGCGAGGTTTGCCATGGCGATGGGATTGCTGGGTGTCAAAGTTGGCATGACCCAGGTATTCGATGAGCAACAGAAGGCTGCACCGGTGACGGTGATCAAGCTCGGGCCATGTCCCGTGCTGCAAGTGCGAACCGTGAAGCGTGACGGCTACGACGCACTGCAAATTGGCTTCGGCGACAAGAAACGCAAACGGGCCAATCGCGCTGAACAGGGCCACGTCGCTGAGAAGCTCGAATCCAAGCGCCGCAAGGCCGCGAAGGCTTCGGGTAAGGAGATCCTGCCGAAGGCCGACTGCGAACCGCAGAAGCACATTCGTGAGTTACGGCTCGACGCCGCCAGTGAACATGAAGTCGGCAAGGTGCTTAACGTCAATGATGTGTTTACCGATGTGAAGTTTGTGGATGTCATCGGCACGACCAAAGGCCGAGGGTTCAGCGGCGTCATCAAACGACACAATTACGGCGGCTTGCGACACACTCACGGCGTGAAAAAAGGTTGGCGTCAACGCGGTAGTTCGTCGTCCAACGCATCGAACCGCGGCTCCGGCCGACCGAAGAAGGGCATTCGCATGGCCGGCCGGTATGGTGCCGAGCGCGTGACCGTTCGCAACCTCACCGTCGTGAAGATCGACCTTGAGAATCACTTGATGCTGGTCAAGGGCGCGGTGCCGGGCCACAATGGCGCGGTGGTGATGGTGCGACCGACGAACAGAAAATAAGTTCGACCGACATGCTCGGGATTGACCTCGGAACCACGTTTTGCGCGGTTGCCACGCTTGATGAGCATGGCAAGCCAATCACAATTCCCAATCGCGATGGCGACATTCTGACGCCCAGTGCCGTCTACATTTCCGATGATACCATTGTCGTTGGCCAGGCCGCACTCGATGTTGCCCAGGAGTTTCCCGGCGACGTTGCCATGCTGTTCAAGCGGCGCATGGGGTATGCCGACTTTGGCCGGCCGGTGCATGGCCGCAGCTTTCGGCCGGAGACACTTTCGGCATTGTTGCTCAAGAAACTTGCCCGCGATGCCACCGAACGCCTGGGCGACATCGGCCAGGTGGTCATCACAGTGCCGGCATATTTCGACGACACCCGCCGCAAAGCCACCCAAGATGCCGGTCGAATTGCCGGCCTGAATGTGCTGGATATTCTCGACGAACCCGGAGCGGCCGCGCTGACGTACGCCTTAACGCATGTCAAAGACCCGGAACGCGAACGGCATATTCTGGTGTACGACCTCGGCGGCGGCACCTTCGACGTAACCATCGTGAAACTGAACAAGAAACGCTTTCAGACCATTGCGATTGCCGGTGATGTTCGGCTCGGCGGCCATGATTGGGATCAGCGCATCGTCGATCATGTTGCGCAGTCGTTCATGTCAACCTTTCGTACCGATCCACGGGAAGACCCGAAGTCTCTTTCGCTACTTTATGCCGCGGCAGAGCGGGCGAAGCGCACATTGAGCAAGTTACCGCAAACCACGGTGACTTGTTCGCACGCCGGACAGACGCTGGCGGTGCCGCTGAGCCGGATGGAGTTTGAGTCGCTGACTCTGGATTTGCTGACGCGGACGCGGCTCACCGTGCAAGAAGCGATGCGCCATGCCGACATCAGTTGGGACGGGTTGGATCGAGCATTACTGGTCGGCGGCTCGACGCACATGCCGATGACCCGGCAATTGATGCGCGACCTCAGCGGCAAAGAACCGGAGACAGGCCTGGCTGTCAGCGAGGTAGTGGCTCGTGGGGCGGCACTTCATGCCGGTGTTCGCGCGGCTCGCTTGAAAAAAGAAAAAACCGAAGCCGACGCGTTTGGCGATGTGGTCGAGATTCATGTGAACGCTCATGGCCTCGGCGTGGAGGTACGTCATCATGGCGACCGTATTAACGACGTGTTGATTCCGAAGAACACGCAATTGCCAGCAGGCGGTACACGGGTTTATCGAACAGCCCGTGATGGTCAGGAAAAAGTGCGGGTCAAGATCATGCAGGGTGACGCACGACAAGCGGCCGCCTGCATCGCCGTCGGAGAATGCTGGATTGAGAATTTGCCGGCGGGACTGCCTGCCGGTGCTCCGGTGGAAGTGACTTGCGGTTGCGGCGACAACGGCTTGATCGAAGTGACCGCCCGCGACATTACCAGCGGCAAGACTGTCCGCGCCGAACTGCATCGGGAAGGTGGTCTTTCGGACGAGGATATCCGGCGCGAACACGATTGGGTCGAGGCGGTGACGATCCTATAGGTCAACGTCACTTCGCCGCCAAATCCACGCAGACAATCTCACTATCATTACGGGCGAAACAACATCTACCTGCATAAGCCGGGTGCGACCAGACCACGGGATGCATGGCCATGTTGTTGTCGGCCTTGAGGATCTTCATTCGGCCAAGCTCGTCGTAGCCGGAGGGCGTCAGCTTCGCCAGAATCAATTCGCCATGCTCGTTGAAGAGCCAATCGCGGCCACCCTGCGGAGTGATGAAGGCGTTGCCCCAGCGGTCGTTATTGCCAATCTTGGCATCCGGTGTGTTGGCCGGTCGGCTCGCCTTCATGGATTCCCAAACGCGTTCGCCGGTGTCCAGTTTGAGACAGCGCAACTGGCCATAGCTGCACACGCCGTAAATGTGTCCGTCACGGATGATTGGTGTCGGCATGATGCTGTGGAGTTTGTCGGTCTTGTCGGCTGTTTCCTTGTTGCTGTTACCTTTCCAAACCACACTTGCGGTCCCGTCGGTCACCCTTAAGAGCATCGGCCCGTTGTAAAACGATGTGACGAAGAGCTTGTCGCCATCCAGCCGCGGCATCGGAATCGAAAGTGCGGACTGATGTAATTTAAACGGTTGCGACCAGAGAACTTTGCCCGTTTCCGGGTCCAGGCCGTTGATGGCTTCGGGATGCCAGATGATAAGCTGGCGACGGCTGCCGACCTGATAAATGACCGGAGGGCAATAGCCGACCGAACTCGTTTCCAGCGACCGCCAAAGTTCTTTGCCCGTGTCCTTGTGGAAGGCGACGACGGTCGCGTCGCCGCCGACGAGGCAAACTAAACGGTTGCCGTCAAGCAACGGATGAGCGGCAAATCCCCAAATCGGCACCGGTGCATCGTATTCTTTGACGAAGTCTTTACCCCATATCAAACTGCCGGACGTGGCATCGAGGCAACACAGCCGCCCCATGGCTCCCAGTGTGTAGACTTTACCGCCGGCGATGAGTGGCGTGCACCTTGGTCCAGACGAGTAGCTGAGCGTGTATTCTGAGTCGTAGTCGTATGACCATTCGATATCACCGGAGACGGCGTCAATGCGATGCACCCGTTCCTTTCCGAGAACGGCAGTCCGCGCGAATGAGTTTTTCGGTTGTTTGGCGTTCTCGGCCAACACGCGGTCGTGGGCGTATACTTTGCCTCCGGCAACTGCCGGACCGGCGTAACCAGCTCCGATCTTGGTTCGCCAGCGATACTTCGGTTCGGCGGGCATCTTGTCAACGATGTCGTTCTCACGCCAGACGCCGTCGCGCTGCGGACCCATCCATTGCGGCCAATCGTCGGCATAAACAGCGCTGGAAAGTAAAACGACACCAAGGAGAAATGTTGCCATCAACGTTCGCATTGCGGAAGCCTCATCGGATCACGTCGCGGTCGCCTCTCCTTCGTTGTAGAAGAGTTCGACCGGTCCGATAATGATCTCGATGACATAGACAACTTCCGGGAATTCCGGATCACGCACAATCAACACAGTACACACGCTATTTTCAGCGACCCGGCCATCTTGAAGTTCGGACAAATCTTTAACCTGTCCCTCGTAAACCACGGCCACCGTGGCGATAGCATTTTGCCGAACGAAGGTCAGCACCGGCGCTTTGACGCCATGAAACGCCCGGCGTTCGCAACCGACGAGATACTTGGCGTTCATCCGCGGCGGGAACCTGAAACGACTGTCTTTCTTTCGCAACCATTCTTCGACACCATCGCGATTGCCCACAAGATCGTATGCATCAGCCGAAATCTTGTCGACGTTCAGTTGCGGCGACGGGATGATACACCAGACGGCGGCAGCAACGGCGAAGACCGCTCCAACTTTGGCTGACGTACGCGTTCGCCACCCACTTCGCTCGCGAACAAGCCTTCGGTCGAGCCGCGCACGGCCATCATGTGGTACGGCGACCGCTTGCATCGCACTTGCCAACCGGTCATCCCAAGCGCGATCCTTGCGGCTGCGTGTTAGGCAATCGGGACAATCGGCAATGTGCGTTTCCAAAGCGGCTACGTCCGCCGCGTCCAATTCGGTCGCGCCGGGCCGGGCGAAGATCAGAAGTTGTCGGGCCAATTCACAATCCACGAGGCCCTCCAGTCGCATCCGCGAGCCGCTGTTCCAGTCGTTCCCGCAGGCAAACCTTGGCCCGCGCCAACCGCGACATCACCGTGCCGATCGGTACATCCATCTGGTCGGCAATGTCGCGATAACTAAACTCTTCGAAGTAAAACAGAATCAGCGGCGTGCGAAACGCCTCCGGCAGCGAGTCCAATACCGCTTGCAGCGCGGCAGGGTCAACGTCGAAAGCCAGCTGGTCTTCGCCAACATCCGGCAACTCGGCCGCCGCGTCAAGGGAAACCTGCCGCGCTGTCCGTTCATCACGCAGGCCACGAAGGAAACAGTTGCGCAGGATGGCAAAGAGCCACGGCTTGGGCCGCTCCGCATCGCGCAGTTGCCGCCACTGCATCTGTGCCCGGCAAAAAGTCTCCTGGGTCAGGTCCTCGGCGCGGTCGGCCCGACCGCTGAGCCGATAGGCGTATCGATACAGCGGTTCATAAAACTCATCGACGAGCTTCCGCACACGCCGTGGGTTGGCCGGCCAAACCATCCTGCCTCCCGCTAAAGAAGACTCCTAGGCGATCATTTTATTCCCCAGCGTCGACAAAGGTGGACTCAGTCGGCGCTTCCATCAATTATTCGTCGTCGGCGGCGGACTTTTTTGATGAATCACTGGAATAAACCACTTGCATTCGTATCTAGGTGAGTAGAAATCGGGCCGGCAAAAATTGCCGCCGCGGCTTGCAATCTTCATCAAGGATCCGCGTCATGAAGGAGTTCGTAGCGCTCGGATTGACCTGCGGACTATTATGCATCATCGGCTGCGGCGATCCACCGAAGACACCCGTCAAGAAGGACGATAAGAAGCCGCCCGTCACCACGCCCGTTCCGGACGATAAGAAGGTTGACGAAAAGAAAGTCGACGACAAAAAAGCTGGTACGACCGGTGAAAGAGAAATCAAGAAGGATCACTAGACTAACGTATGAACCCGTTTCTGCCGTGAACGGCGGGAACACGGACCTTAGATATCCAAGAGGACCCATCAATGAAGAGCTTATTTTCAGTTGCGCTGTTGGGCGCGTTCCTGGCCGTGACCAACAGCGGTTGTGGCGACCCAAAGCCGACACCGGCGAAAGTTGATCCTGCCAAGACCGAAGGCGACAAGACAGTGCCGCCGGGCGGTCGCGCCCCGGTGAAACCATAGATGGACCACGCAGTCTCGGCCGCATTAGGTGGCCGAAACTTTGACTTCAAGTACTCCTTTGAAAGGACAATTCCGTGAAGAAGCTATGTTCAGTCGCGCTATTGGGCGCGTTCCTGGCCGCGACGAACGTCGGTTGCGGTGACCCCAAGCCTGCTGCTCCGAAGCCAGTCGATACGAAACCAGGCGCTGATAAACCCGTCGGTGAGAAACCGGGCAGCACTACTGGCGAGCGCCAAAATCCCAAGGGCTAAATCGGCGCTTGCTGATTTTGAGCAACGGAAATTGCGCTGTTGCGTTAGTCGCGCAACTCCAGCTCCAATGCCAATGACAAACGCCGGTCGATCTCGACCGGCGTGTTCTTTTTTCGAGGCCGAAATGCGTTACCTGTTATTCCTGCTGTTGCTAATTACCGTAGGATGTTCCGGCGAAAAGGATCGCGGCAAGAATAAAGATTTGGACCGCCCCAAGCCCGCCGAGCCTGGTTAACCCTGAAACAGGTCAAGTTGAACTAGGCAAATCGAAGCGACGTCGTGTACTCTCATGCACTGTCATGGAGGACGGACATGGTGCGCATGCAATCGCTGGCGACGCTTTCGATGGGAATCGTATTTGGGGCAGTTGGTTGCTGGGCACTGCTCGGGTCAGCTCGGCCCGTGTTCGCGGCCAATGATCGGCATGAGGAGTTCGTCATTTGTACTGGGGCTGCGGGCATTACGCCACGTTCCGGACTGGATGGCGTTTGGATGTTCGATTCTAAGCGCGGCAAGCTCTACTCAACGATCATGGACCGATCCATTGGCAAGACGGTCGGTTTTGCGGAGTTGGACGTGGTCAAGGAGTTCGGCCTCGGCACGGCCAACAGCGTCCATTTCGTCATGACAACGGGGCACATCGCCGCTGGCCAGGCTGCCCTCTACCTCGTCGAAACCAATTCGGGCAAGATGGGCGTTTACACGCTCGGACCGTCATCAGATGGTAATTCGGGCGTTACCATTATGCGCCACGATATGACCAATTTCCGTGGCCCTAAGGGCTGATTCGTACCTACTTGTCTTTGAAGTCCTGCGCAAACGCCTTGGCGTTTAGTTCCGCGCCGGTGGCATATTTCGTGAGCGCATTCCAGGACATTGTCTTGCCCGGTGCAAACACCTTGAGTGTCATGAACTCGCCCACTTTCGGGTTATCGTTGTAAAGCACTTTGCCTGGATTTGCACCGCCGAACACCTCGCGACACAGCGTGTGATGAACCTGCGAAGCGAACAGTTGGCCCATCATGTAGTTGTGGTAATACACAGGCGCGCTGACGATGTGAATCTTGCTTCCATAATCCGGCGCATTTCGACCCGCCGGCCGCTTCATGCCCTGGTATTTCTCGACGAGATCCCACCAGAGTTTGTTCAGATCCTGATCAGGATTTGAGTACATGCTCTTTTCAAATCGAAGCATCACCTGGCACCAGCGCGAGAAGATCAGGAGTTGATTGCGCTGTGTCTTGGCGGCCGCCTCGTCAAAGGCTTCGGGATTCTCCACTTTCAATCCCATCTTTTCCAGAAACGCACGTTGCTTACTGAACCGCTCGAACTGCATTGCCACGCCTTCGGTGGCCAGAATATGCGCTTCGCCACGCAATACGTATGGCAACGACGCCGGGATGTTCTTGCTGCTGTACACACTGTGACCCAGCTCGTGCAGCATCGTGCCCATCCAGTACTCGTTCTTCACAATGTTGGCGAGAACGCGCACATCGCCAGCGCGGTCGATATCGGTGCAAAAGGCATGGGGGCTTTTGCCTTTCTTTTCGTACAGGTCGCTACGTTGCAGCACATCTTCGATGGGCAGGCCGATGCCGGCGTAAAATTGGCGGCAGATTTCGAGAATATCCGACTTCTTGAACGGCTCGTCGAGGCTGGCCGCGAATACCGACGGGCTTTCCTGGAAGAACGGGTCATGGTAGTGCCACGGCATTAGCGACGCGGGGCCAACACCATACAATTGACCAAGGCGGACATCAATGTCCGCTTTCGCTGCCATGAATGGACCGCGCGTCAACTCATCCAGTTCATCGAACAGCGCGATGAGTTTGCTGCTATCCTGTTCGTTGAGATACAGGTAAAGATCGTGAAAGTTGGCAAAGCCGAGTTTGCGGGCAGCCTCGTTGCGCAACTTGACCAGCTCGATCAAATCCTTTTCCACTGCCGCGCCGACGCCCTTGCAGGCTTCCCACGTTTCCTTGCGCCGCTCGGCGTTCGTCGATGATTTGAGAACATCGCGGACTTCGCTGTCCGTGAGTTGCTTGCCATCGACTTCCGCGCGAAAGTTGTTGAATTTCTGTTCCACCGAGTTGGCGAGGGCGCTGATTTTTTTCAATAGCGCCGGATCAACCTGTTTTTCCAGGTACTGCAAATAAAGAATGTCGATGCTGCGAGCAATCAGCGGATCGTCGATCTTTTTCGCAATGACGGCATCGTGTAGGGCCTTAAGTTCCTTGAACGGCACGGGATCGGCCAGGGCATCATCGATTTGGTTCTGCGCCCCTTCCTTACGTTTGAAATCCGCTTTATCGCCGGTTGTATTCGCATCCCACCACGCTTTGTTCACAGCGATTTCCAGAGGCTTGACCTTGCCTTCGTGCCGCGCGATGAACTGTCTCGCCCGTTCAGTTTCACTGGGACCGGCCGCCACGGCGAGTGGCCAAACAACGATAGCTAAGGCCAGAAACATAAGTACTTCTCCGCATCGCCACGCGCACATGAGGATATCTCCGGCCATCAGGTCGAGTAAAGCCACCGGCCGAGAATCACAGCCGGTATGAGCCACAATAGGACGCTTAGCCCTTCCGGGCCAGCGAGTGCAATCGCCAATGCCGTATCCAGAACGACCAAACCAAATATTGCCGCTTTGACAAATCGTTGGACATGCCGCCGCGACGGGTCATTGAGCGCGCTGGCTGCCTTCGTCGCCAGAAACAGCAATAACGCTGCGACGAGATACGGATGCAGCGACGACGATGCGGCGGGCATCAACGCGGCCGCCGCCACGGCGAAAAGACACGTGCCGCCTGCGAAGCCGAGAACGCTCGTCCGGCTTTGGCCGGCTTCCTGACGGGCAAACAAAGTAACGCCCACGATATATGTGCCAACAATGCCGGCGATTGCGAGCCGCATTGACCAGTCAACGACGTCGGGCGAAACGCAGGAAAACCCAAGCAGCACGTTAATAAAGCGACAGCCGCCCATGACGAGAGGGCCGAAAACGGTTGACTTGAGTCCGGTATTGTAAGCCATAATGAGGGCTGTGAGGATCGCTGAATTAAGTAGTGAACCGAGGGATGTGGTTGCCGACAGGATGATCCCGGTCGCTGTTAGCGCCAGCGCTATGCCGCGAGCGGCGGTCGGAGTAATCGCGCCGCGCGGGATCGGACGTTGCGGACGTTCGATGGCGTCGATGTCACGGTCGAAATAGTCGTTGAACACCATTCCGGCGCAGTAAAGGCACGCCGACGCGCCGATCAATGGCAACGTTTGAAAGAGAGGTACTTGCCCTGCCAACACGCCGACTGAGATGTCGGCGCAGGCCGTAAACACATTTGGCAAGCGCACGAGCTGGGCATAAGCCGTCAGCCGTTTCATGCGGCGCGACGGCGACGATACCAACCGATTGCGCCAATCATCATGCCGCCGAGCAGCATGGATGAAGGCTCCGGTACAGGCACAGTTCCTAGCACGAAGCCATCAAGGAGTAATTCAGCGGCAATCTGAGGCACATACGATGGCAGAAAGGAATCGCCGGTACCAACAGGAGTAGACCCGCTTTGGTACTGGAAAACGTGATGCCCAAGTAAGCTGATCTGGCCCCCGTGAATCAAAAACGTCGGGCTGCCGGAATCGCCGCCAGTGACCACCATTTCGTCCGTGGGTGGCCCAAGCGTACCAAAGCCATCGAAATTCAGATTCGTGTCATAATCACTTCCGATAATGTTGGTCGCACCGTTACCAATATTCTGGTTGTCAAAGATACCTGAAATGTTGCGACCAACCCGACCCTGTTGTTCAAACATCAATATCTCTTTGCCCAAAAACGCGGAATTCGGGCCGACGCCGATTGGATAGGACGCGATACCGTTCACGCCTTGCGGCAATGCCGAGCTCAGCTCTCCGATCGCCACGTCGCCGACGATCTGGGTTTGCAGGGCAACGGTTCGCGTCTGGTAGCTGCCATCTTTCGCACGAAAGGCGACCGTGGTGCCTAGGCCCGGTAGAAAGTGTTGTGCGCATATGAAATGCGTGGGCGACACCATGGCAAACTGCATCGTGCTCGGACCGGCACCGGGCACCCAACCCACGCCGGAAAAATCAAAGCCGCTTTGGTAAAAAGTCCCGTTCGGAGTCGGCGGCGTGCCGGCCGGGAACGTGCCGGGAGTGAATCGGTCATGACGGGCCGGACTGTAACCGTCGATGATTCCAGCAAGAGCACTGTTCGTCGTCATGACGATTGCAAGCACGGCGATCACAATGATCCGTCGCATTTCATTCTTCCTGAAGTTCCGGGCTTATCCAAATCATACAGCTTCACGCTGAACTTTGCACGTCCAGAATCGCCATTTTTTCCAATCGTTCACGAGCAAGGGTCGCCGCCCCATCCGGGTCGGCGGCGTAAGGGTATAGCTCTACCGTAACCCAACCGGCGTAGCCAATTCTCTCAATGGCTTGCAGTGTCGCGGCCAAATCAATCGCTCCATTGCCGGGGATCAAATGTTCGTGGACCCGGTTTGCGGCGATGTCCTCCAAGTGAATGTGGCGAATGTACTTAGCCATACGCAGGATCGTGGCCGCCGGTTCGTCGCCAACGCAATACGAATGGCCGATATCGAAATTCATGGCGACCGCCGGGCAATCGACATGCTGCATGAACTCTTCGAATTGATCAGCCGTTTCGATCAGCAATCCCGGTTCCGGCTCGACCAATAGCAGCACGCCCTCGCGATGTGCATGTTCGGCAACGGGCTTCAACTCTTCCACAAACAACTGTAACGCGTTCGTCCATGATGCGCCGGATGCGACTGGACCGCCGGGTTCGGTGGTGACGCACGGCGAGCCAAGTTCCTTCGCAAGCGTCAGGGCCTTCTTGGTATGTTCGACCCGGATACGCCGATAGTGCACGTCTGGCTCGATCCACGACGGGTGCCAGTATTTTTGCCGTGGGTCGTCTACGGCGTGCATCATGAAAGCGTTGATGTTGGAAATGGCGAGTCCGTTTTTCTCGACTGCTGCACGAATGTCGCGCTTTTGCTCGGGCAGCAGATATGCTGGCCACGCGTGCGGCACGTCGGCCATGATCTCAATGCCGGCGTAGCCTATGTCCGCGATGCGCCGTGCCGCCTCAGCAAATGGAAAGTGAAGATAGGCGTTGCTGCTAAAAGCCAATCGCATAATAGATCACATGGAAGCGGCATGGGCGTATGCCATCAACATATTCATTTGCCGACTCAAATCGTGTTCCGTCGATCCCAGCGGTGATTTGAAGAATGCGGCCAAGTGGGCCAGGGGGCCAACTTCACCACGACGCTGTGCCAA
>JANNLP010000071.1:0-11474 GCA_031396905.1 Gemmataceae bacterium | reverse complement strand
GTCACGGTCTCGCGCGTGGTGTTGGTGATCGTCGTCGGGTTTTGCGTGGCCACACCGTCGACGGAAGCATAGTTGAGCACGTCGCCGGGAGCGATCACGGGGTTGCTTCCGAACACGGAGATTGCAGTGCCACCGATTGGCGGCGGCGTCACGTTAAACGTATCGGAGCCGTTGCGTCCGAAAGCGGAGAACTGGCCAACGTTGGTAAAGAACGACACCTTGAAGCCGGTGGCGCTGAAGGTACCCACGTCGGCATCAATGACAATCGTGTCATCATTGTTCGTGGCGAGGTAGCTCAAACTCACCACGTCATTCACAGTGCTGAAACGCGTGGTCACCAGGTTGTCGAGCGTCAGGCTATTGATGGTGTTCGCGGAAACGGCAATGCTGGATGTCTTGATGCTGAGGTCCTGCAACGTCACGTTGCTGGAAACGCCGGAGATGTTGAAGCCATTGGCTGCCGAGCCGATGACGACATCGGCGGGATTGCCGGTACCACCGCGAACGGTGACGCTCTTACTGATGTTGATGCCACCCGTGTAAGTGCCAGTCGCAACATACACGATGTCATTCGTTGCAGCCGCATCAACGCCGCGCTGGATGCTGCCGGAACTTGTGGTCACGAACACGTGACTGGCCTTCACGCGGATGAAGCCGAGGCTGGAGTTGTCGGTCACATGGGTGATCTTGTCTTCGATGGCGAAGTTCTGGGCCACCGTCGCCGTTGCACCGGTCAATCCGTCAAAGCTGGCGGCCGTGCCGTTAACAATGACGCCTGCCAACGCTCCGGAAGAAAGCACGATGTACGAGCCGCTTTGACCGGTGAATGCCAAATCGTTCAGCGTGTTGCCGGCGATGGCGGAGCCTGCTCCGTTCAATGTCAAACCGTTGACGCCGCCGGTGATTGAATTGCCCGCACCGAATTGCAGCGTCGAGGCGAATGCCCCGCCGGTCGTGTTCAACACTTCGATGCCGGTTGTGCCGCCGCTGACCGTACTGGTGGACAAGTTCAGCGTCATTGCACTGTTCGACGCTGCCGGATTCGCGCCGTTGAACACGCGAATGCCCGTAGTCAAACCTGTAATGGAAGCGCCGGAGATCGTGAGCAATTCGGCGGCGGTGCCGCCGGCGCCGTAAGTCGGCTCGACCGCTTCGAAGTTGATGCCAACATTCGAGCGAGCGACAGACCCGCTGACAACGGAGACCGTACCGTTGGAAGTGTTCCAAACGTTGATGCCGCGGGCGAAGTTGCCACCGGCGTTGCCGACGATATTGCCGGTCAGCGTGACTGTTGGGCCGTTTTGCTGCGACCAGATGTTGATGCCCCAGGAGTCGTCCGCCACAACCACTCCGGCGGCGGCGTTCACCGTGTTGCCGGTAATATTTGTCACGACGGCGGCGTTGAAGCTGTTGTTGACGTTGATGCCGACCCCGGTCGGGCCGACGCTGATCGTATTGCCGGTGAAGGCGTTGGTGCCAGCCCCGAAGAACGTCTGCGTGTCGATGCCGATGGCGAACGGCTGGGTCGCCTCGATCGTGTTATTGGTGACATTGGTGAACGCGTTCCAGAACAGGATGACGCCGTGCTGGCCGAAGGCGCGAATGACGTTGCCTGCGACGGTGTGTGCCGTCGTCGGTGCGATGCCATCGTTGTCGAAGTGAACGCCGCGTTCGGCAACGTTCTGAACGATGTTGTTCTGAATTGTCAGGCCATCAGTCACCACGAAGTTGCCGAGGGCATCGACTGTGGTGACGCCGCGGCGTGCATGGATATCGACCACGCCGAACTGCAGAGTGCTCGCGCCGAGGGCGGCGTTGTTACCGTCGATGACAAAGCCATCGATGGTGATATTGTCGGCGACTGTCCGCACGAGGTCATTCGCACCGGGGTTCGGCGTGCCCGGGTCGTTGACCGGAGTGGTGATGACCGTTTCCAGCGCCGGGTTGGCCTTCGGGTTGGCCGGGCCGCCGGTGAACGCCGCAAAACGGGTGTTGGCGGAGTTGCCGGCTTGCGCTCCCTGCAGCGTCAGTGGTTTGTTGACAGTGACGTTTTCAGCAAATGTACCGGCCTCGACGTTGATGGTGTCGCCACTCGTCGCTGCATCTACCGCTCGTTGAATCGTCTCGTCCGTCGCGCCGGTGCCGGGCGTTGTGACAAACAACGTTGCCGCCTTCACGCGGACCAGGCCGACGCTGGCGTTATCGAGTGCGTGTGTGATGTTGTTCTCTATGGCGAAATTCTCGGCCAACGTTGCCGCGGCGCCGGTCTTACCGTTGAACGTAGCGGCCGTGGCATTGATAGTCGCGTTATCCTGGGCGCCGGTATCCAGCACGAGGTAGCGGCCCGTGCCGGTTTGCGTGAAGGCGGTGTTGCTCAGCGTGCCGCCGACGCTGGCGAGAGCACCACTGACCCGCAGGCCAATCGCGCCGGCCGCCGCGTCGATCGTATTTCCCGCGCCGAAAGTCGCCGCGATGATCTTGTTGCCGCCGTTGGCTTCCACGAGCACGCCGACATTCGAGGAGCCGCTGATACTATTACCGGCCAGCGTGATGGTGCCGTCGCCGCCGCTGTTGCCGAACGTCGCCTGCTTATTGAAGGCGTGAATGCCGATGGGGTTATTCGTCAGTGTGTTGCCCTGAATCGAGAACGTGCCCGGGGCCTGCAGGTTCCACGCTTCGATGCCGACCTTTTGCCCGTCGATGATGTTATTGGACGCCGTGGCGCCCACGCCACTTTGCAGCGACCACAACATAATGCCGACTTCGGGTGTGCTGCCGGTCGTTGGGCGGATTTCGTTACCGTCCAGCGTGTGGTTCGACGCACTCTGGTAGTGATTGTTGATGGCCAGTCCGAGATCGCTGACCTTGAGGCGGTTGTTCTGTACAGTGGCGGCGGCCCCGGGATTCGGCAGGAAGTAGTTCGAGAAGTAGACACCGTCGCCGACTCGCGTGAAGTCGTTTTCGATGATCTGGGCGTAGACATTGTCGGCGAAGTACATTCCGAGGCGGGACGCACCCCAGAAGGTGCTGACGCCGTCGATGTTGTGGAAGACATTGTGCTGGATCAGGTTATCGCCAACGGGTGGATTGGGATCGCCTTCGAGCCACACGGCCGTGTCGGCGAAGTTCTTGAACACGTTGTCGGTCAGCGTGACGGAGTTGAACGGGTTTTCCACGAAGCCGGTGCTGATGTTGGACACGCCATGGGCGGCATGCATGTCCACGCCGTTGGCCGAATCCGTGCTCGCGCCCAGAGCGGCATTGTTGCCGTCGAGCGTGAATCCGGAAATCGTCACTTTGCCGGATGTGTTCAGAGTAAACAGGTTGCCATAACCCACGTCGGTGCTGGCCGGCCGCACAATGGTTTCGCCACCGGCCCGTGGTGTCGGCACTGATTCAACCAGCCACTGCGCCCCGTTGCGGGCATCGACACCGGCCTGGGCACCGAGAAGGTTGACAGCTCGGTCCACAATCACATTTTCAATGAACGTACCGGCTTCGACATTAATGGTGTCGCCGCTGGCCGCCGCGTTGACGCCGCGTTGAATCGATTCATCGCTAGCGCCGGTACTCGGGGTTGTGACAAAGAGGTTGTTCGCGACCCAGCGGATAACACCGGATGCCGCCGAGTCCAAGGCATGGAACATGCGATCTTCGACGCGGAAGTTGTTAGCCACGTCGAACGTGGTACCGCCGCCGACGAAGTTGAGACTTTGGCTCGACCGGTTGTCGATGTAGTAATTCTCACCGGCAAACGAGTTAAACTTGCCGATGGTCACAGCGCCCGCGGATACATCGAGTCGAATGTCTGTGCCATTATCGATGGAGTTATTAAAGTTGTTGCCTTCCGCGGCCAGCACGCCGCCGACCGACCCGCCTCCACCGGCGGTGAATCGGATGCCGATGGCGTTGAAGTACAAATGGTTGCCGGTGATCGCCGCTGACCCGCCAACGACATCAATGCCGACAACATTGCCGAAGATTGAAGCGTCGTTATCGCTGATCACAGCGCTGGCATCCGAGCCTTGCACCTTGATGCCCGTGCCCGCGCCGTTGGTGGTGATGGTGTTATCACCGGTCACGATGGCCGACACTTTCGATCCGTTCGTGTTGCTGGCGCTATCCAGCACATAGACGCCGATCTGATCGGCGAGAATGTCGACGCCGCTGACTTTGATATGGGTGTCGAGGGCGTTGCTGCTGAATCCTTCGTAGTTATTCACCCACACACCATAGTCCACGCCAGTGACGGTGCCGCCGCTGATGGTCAGGTCTGCGGTCGTTGGGGTACTCCACACGCCGTAGCCCTGAGATATGCGGGTCGTCGCCGAACCATCGATCTTGTTGTTCTGCACAACGACATTGACGGCCGTCTGCTGCGAACTGATCGAGATGCCGTCCCAGTATGTCAGTGAATTGTCATTGATGGCGGTGATGTCGTTGTTCTGGATGACGAACGGCGTCGCCGCACTGTAGTGCAGGTTGTAGAAGATGGCGCGGCGGCTTGCCGAGATCGTATTGCCGTCGATGCTGGCCGTGCTGCCGGGGTTGGCCTGTTCAAAGTTGCCCGTCTGTAAGCCGACCCGCACGTTGGTGATGTGGTTGGCCTTCACTTCGGCGTAGAAATTGTTGTAGAGCAGCACGCCGATGCCGTAACTGTATCCGCCGCCGCCGAGATTGTCGATCAAGTTGTCCGTGATGAAATTGTTCGACGTCCCGGCGGTGCTGACGAAGTTGTAGAAGTCGATACCAGTGTACGTGGTATTACGCACGATATTGTTGCGGACGGTGATGCTGCCCACGCCTTCGTAGCTGACGATGCCCTCGGCCGCATCAATGTTCGCGCCATTAAGATTGACAGCGCTCGTCAGGCTCGGGTTGTCGCCATCGACGGTGAAGCCATCCAAGGTGACGCCACTCGCGCTGACATAGACCACGATTTCCGCAGTCGCGCTAAACGGATTCGGGTCGGATACGTCCGGGAGCAGCAGCGCTTCGCCGACGCGACTGCCGTATCCCGCGGTGCCGGCGTTCGGTCCCACGAGGGAAAGCGCGCGGTTGATGTCCAGGCTCTCGATGTATGTGCCCGCCTCGACATTCACGATGCCGCCGACGGCCACCGAGTTGACACCGTCTTGAATGGCGGTGAAAGCGTCGTATCCGAAGAGCAGGCCGCTCTTGGTGCCGGCACCGTGCTGCGTGCCACTCGGATTCCACGTCACCGTATCGCCGATCGACAATCCTGAAGGGGTAACATCATTGGTGATCGTAAAGTCGGTGACGGAGTTCTCGCCGACGTACACGGTGGCCGACGCCTTCACAGTCAGCGTCAGATCGTTGCCGGTGCCGCCCTGATAGTCAACCAAGAACGGGACGCCGCTGAAGAAGATCGTCGAATTGTCGATCAGGTTGCTGAAGGTGCCGCTGATGGCGTTGGATCCGGTGTTGTTGATCAGCGTGAATACGCTGCCCGGAGCGGGATAGTAACCCGCAGTCTTGCTGACATTCGCGGTGGAAGTGCCGTTCAACACGACGTTGCCGCTGGCGACGATCTGATCGTAACCCGTGCCTGGCGTGGTGCTGTTGTCCAACTCAAAATTCGTAAAGCTGCCCGGACCGGCCGTGAAGTCCACGACCGTCACTTGAGCCGGACTGAAGCCCGGCGTGAGCGTCGCGCCGGCAGCGCTTAAAGTCAGGTTTCCCGTCATTGAGGTGGCCTGGCCGGTCGTCAGCGTCATGGCCTTGTTCACATCAGCGCTGCCCGTGTACGAGCCAGGTAGCACCAACACGAGCCGGTTGCCGCCTGTCAGCGTTCCATTGGCAATCAAGTCAATGGCTTCCTGCATACGGCTCGAAGCGCCGACTTGCGTGCCTTGTGAAGTGACCGTCAAACTGGAGAAGTCGCCCTGGAAACCGTAAGTACCGCGGCCCGGCGTAGTCTCCACGTTCGTGTCCGCGCCGAAGTTCAACCATGGACTCACGTCAAAGTTGGCCGAAGCCGGACCCAGAATGTCAGGCTGTCCGCCGGGAGGAGTCGCCGTGCCGCCGTATGCGACTGGTATCTGCGCCGCGTAGCCTGGCTCCATGCTGTTCGCAGTGCTGATCGCCGGCGCGCTGGTGCCGAACCAGTTGCCGCTGAAGTCCTTGGGATTAGTACCCGGCACCGGGAGTGATCCACCGACCTGACGATCGACAATTTGGCCGTACCAGTTAGCGCTGATGTTGTTGTTGAAGAACTGGCTTCCGAGCGCTTGCTGGACCGGGCTGTTCGAGCCGCCGCTGGCATCCAGGAACAAAACACCGGCCGTCCAGTTGTTGGTGATGGCGTTTTCCGTGACCAGCAGATTGTCGGTCTGATTCCGCATGATCATGCCGGTGCGATTGAAGTCGATTACGTTATTGCGGATGGTATGGCCATTGGAGTTATTGATGTCGATGCCGGTGCGGTTTCCGGTAATGAGGTTGTCATGGACCAATAACCCAGTGACAGCACCTTGAACGGCGATGCCCGTCAGATTCAACGCGCTGTTCCAATCCGTGGTGTTGTTGCCTTCGCGAGTGATCGTGAACCCGGTGATTGTGACATTGTTCGCCGCCACCTGCAGCGTCGTACCACCGCCACCGATTGCCCCGCTCACAATGGAGACACCCGCCCCGGCACCCAGCAATGTCAACGATTTGCCGATGGTTACGTCTTCTACGAATTTGCCCGACTCCACGTTGACCGTGTCACTGCCGGTCGCGGCGTTGACCGCGTTCTGAATCGTCTCCGCACTGGCTCCCGTGCCCGGCGTCGTCACATACAACTGACCCGCGACAATGCGAATCAAGCCGCTGCTCGAGCTATCAGTAGCATGGAAGAGCTTGTCTTCGATGCGGAAGTTGTTGGCCTCATCAAACGTGTTGCCCGAACTGACCAGGTTAAACGCTTGCGCTGACTGATTGTCGATGAAATACGTGTCGCCCGCGAAGCTGTTGCCCGCGCCGATGGTGACCGCACCAGCCGTGGCATCGATGCGCAGGTCGGTGCCGTTGTCGGTCACGCCGTCGAAGTTGGTGGAAGCGAGGGTCAGCGTGCCGCCCGACACCATCACGCCGGTGGTCGCGCCGGTGATCTTATCGCTCACCGTGGAGTTGCCGCCGGTCTGACGAATACCCTGCCTCAGACCCGCGTTGTAGGTGTTGTCGCCGTTGACACCGATCAAGACGGTTCCGTAACTGCCGCCCGGAAGAGTATTGGCGACGACGACGGCGGAGCCTTCGGAGCCGGCAGCCGCGTTGAAAATGTTGTTTTTGATGTCCGCGTCGTTGAGAAGCGATGTCGAAGCACCGCTACTCGGGCTCTTGGAATCGATCACGATGTGGAAGAAGTCGTCACCGCCGAGTAAACCGTTGGCCGGAAGGCCGGCAGCAGGTGTAAAGGTGTTGCCGTCGATCACAACGCCGGTCTGGTTGGTGGCTTGAATGCCGATGATTTCGCCGGTAAAGCTGTTGCCAACGATCGTAATCGGCGACGTCGCGCCGTTGTGGTTCTGGTTGATGACCAGGCCGATCTGCACGAATGCAGGATTGACCGAGCTTTGTGCGAAAGCGTTGTTGCTGATGGTGATCGGACTATTCGCGTTCGGACCGGCAATCTGCACGCCGCCGGCGTCGGGCAAGTGGAATCCGAAGAAGTTGTTAGTGTCGATCAGCGAAGAGCCACCGGAGGCAAATTGGAAGAGAATGTCATTGATCGCGCCGCGTAGCGTGTTGCCGGTGATTGTCGCTTGCAATTGAGCCAGCCACACGGCTCGTTGGAAGAAGCTCGCTCCGCTGGTGATATTGACATCGTTGCCCGTCAGCGTCACATTCGGCTGGGCCCCAGTGTCATAAAGGACAATACCGGCCGCGTGAACTGTCAGGCTCGGTGAACCTGTCCAGGCGGTGGTATTGCTGCCAATGGATGTGATCTTCGTGTTCTGGATCGTCAGGTCATCGAACAAGTTGTTGACGGCCGAGATGCCGACCGGCGCGATCGGATTCGCGCCGCCGTTTTGATTGACTCGGATCGCCATGCCGTCAATGGTCACATTGGATGCACTGACGGTTAAAACCGATTGTTGCGAACCCGTGGTCGGAGCGATGAGGGAAGCGTGGCTCGCCGCACCCAACAATGTCAGCGGCTTGTTGATATTCACCACTTCGTCAAACGTGCCGGCTTGCACATGTACGGTGTCGCCGCTGGTTGCCGCGTCGATTGCGTTCTGGATCGTTTCGTCGGTCGGTCCGGTGCCGGGTGTGGTGACAAACACCGTCGCTGCCTTCACTCGTACAAAGCCAACGGTGTTAAAGTCAGTCGCGTGGCCAATGCCGTCTTCGATAACGAAGTTTTCGGCCAACGTGGCGGTTGCGCCAGTCTTACCGTTGAATGTGACGGCCGTGCCGTCAATTTCGGAATTGTCCATCGCGCCATTGGCAAGGACGACGAACGATCCGCTGACCGAACTCAACTGCAAGTTGTTCAGCGTCAAGCCGATGATGTTTGCTTCAGGTCCGTCGAAACGGACACCAGTGGTCGCGCCACTAATCTGATTGCCGGCGTTAAGCTGAACCGACGCGGAAAAGGTATCCGACGTGGCCGCACCTGTCTTATCGCGGTCGTATGCCAACACGCCAGTAGTTGCGCCGCTGATCGTGACGTTGGTCAGGTTGGCTCGCACTGAAGACGTCGAATACGCTTTCATCGCCGGATAGTACGGGCTGCCATAGTAAGCTGGATCGGATGGCAGTTCACTGGAACGAACGCGAACGCCAATGGAGCCGCTGGCGATACTGACATTGCTGACGTTGACCTCGGTCAATCCAATTGCATTACCGAAATAGGCATCAACGCTGTCCACATTGATGCCGACCGCTGTCTTGGTTCCAATCGTGCCGCCGGAGATGGATACCGGATTGGTCGTCGCCGCGTTCCACACGTTGATGCCGCGGCCAAATGTACCACCCGTTGTTCCGACCGTGTTGCCGCTGATGGTGACGACCGCCGACCCCGCAACGCTCAAAACGTTAATGCCCCAAGTCAAACCATCGGCATCGTCCGCTACCGCGCCGGTCGCCTGAATGACGTTATTGCTGATCTGCAACGGCGTAGCAGCGCCGAACATCAAATTGATGTGCGTGCCGAAGCCCGCCTGTCCGACAGTAATGGAGTTGTTCGCCCAAACGGTCGTCGCGCCACCCGGCCGGGCGGCGCTGTTGTTTTGCTGCCAGATGCCGATGCCAGCGCTCGACGATGTATCAATCGTGTTGTTGCTCACATCCACGTAGCAATCGCCGCCGGCGAACACGCCAGTGAAAACGGCATTGCGCAAAACATTGGCGTTGACGCTGTTGTTTCCCGATGCACCGATATTACGGTTGGTCAGCGTGACGGCATCTTCGCCGAAGTTCTGAATGATGTTGTTCGTCAGTAGCAGGTCATCGATCAAGAATACCGTGTTGGCCGAAGAAATGTTGGTCACGCCGCGCCGAGCATCAATCTTGACTCCACCAAGCGTCAGCGTGCTTGTACCTAACGCTGGATTGTTGCCGTCGATGACCAAACCGTCGATGGTGATGTTGTCGGCCAACACGCGCACCAAGTCGTTGGCGCCGGGGTTGCCACCATCGGGATTGGTAACAGCGGGGAGGATGATCGTCTCAATCGCGGGACTGGCTTTCGGGCCGTCCGGTCCGGAGACAAATGCCGCGAAGCGGCTTGTTGCACTGTTGCCCGCCTGAGCACCGAGCAGAGTGAGCGGCTTATTGACGGAGACTTGACCGACATAAGTGCCGGCCTGAATATTGACCGTGTCATTGTTCGCGGCAACATCGACGGCCCGTTGCAAACTCGGCGCCGTCGTATTCGGCACCTGGAAGCTGCTTGGCGTGACGTAAACGTTGCCGGCCTTCAAAGAAATCCCGGCCGTTCCCGGAATGTCCACGCCATCGACAATCTTGTCAGAAAGTGCAAATAATTGGGCTGTCGTTGCCGTTGCCGGGTCAAGGCCGCCGAACTTCGATGTGCCGATATTCACCGGCGACTTAGCCGTCGGGTTTTGCGACGTAGTACCCAAGGCAATGTGAGCGCCGCCTGCACCCAGCGTTGCACCGAATTCTGTATCGCCGAGGTTTAGCGTGTTCGACACGCCTGCGACGAATAGCTGGTGTCCCTCGGTGTTCAAGACATCAACATTGTTGAACGAGAAGTTGCTGACGTCGCTGTAATTCTGAATGAATAGGCCGCCGCCGGGGCCACCAGGAAGTGAGGGGTGATTGATCGGCCGCACGTAGCTGCCAGTGATACTCACGTTGGTCAGCGTGACAGTGCCACCGGGGGCAATAGTATTGTGGCCTCGGAATTGAACACCAATGTGCGCTCCGTTGGTCGCCAGGCCATTAACGTTGACGTTTGTCAGCGCGGCGTTGCCATTGAAGAAGAAGAAACTGATGTCGCCACGTCCCAGTTGCGGAGTCGGCACCGCCGGTTGCGAGTAACTGGGGTCGCCGTTTGCCGTGAATGTCGTGTCACTGATCGTGTAATTCGTCGCGGACATCGTGCCAGCATTCTGGTTGAATGCGAAGCCAATGACGTCGTTACCGGCCACCGTCGAATTGGTCAATTGAAAATCATTGAACGTCATACCGTTGACGCCGACAAAGACTCCACCGCTGAGGTTGTCTTGAGCTGTCGAGTTGTTAATGATGGCATCCGATCCGACACCGCCGAACCGCAAGATGATGCCGTGGTAATTGCCAATGGCAGTCACGTTTTCGATGGTATAGAACGAGCCGGGCGTCGTAATGGCAACGCCACCAACGGCATTGTTGACCAGCGTCGCGCCGGTGACACGCATGTTCTGAATCGTCTGCCGTAATGCAGCGGATGAGCCGCCGGACGAAACGGTGATGACGGCCACGTTCGGGTTGGCAGCCGTAATCACGGTATTGGATACCGGGTTGGCTCCGCTACCCGCTCCGCTCAGCGTCAAGCGCTTCGAAAGTGTCAAGTTCTCGGAAAAAGCTCCGGCCGCTACATCAACCGTCGCGCCGCTGGCGGCGATATCCAGTGCGTCTTGAATCTGCGCCGCGTTGCTTTGCACATCCACATCCGTCGCCGTGCCGGACAGCGTACCGCCACTCAAGTTGGCATTGAGGTAAACAGTGGGTGCTTGAATTGTCAGAGCGCCGCTGACGGCCAGCGCAAAGCCTATCGATGCGCTGCCGTTGGCGTCGCTGGTAGTCGTCAGTGTCAGGTTGGTGTTGTTGTGGCCCACGGCCACGGCGCTGGAAACCGTAATCGTATTCGGACCGGTCGTCGCGCTGGTATCCAGAATGACGGTGGTGTTGTTCCACAAGTGCGCCGATTCAATGTTCGTCATACCCAGGCCGGTGTTGCCGGAGATCACAAGGGCCGGGATGGAATTGCTGCCGCTGTCCAAGCCGCTGTTGAT
>JANNLP010000800.1:0-9759 GCA_031396905.1 Gemmataceae bacterium | reverse complement strand
GGAGGCCAAGAAGCTAACCGTGACAATACCTATCGTAAAGATCGGCACAGCTCGGTTTCGCATCAGTTTCGAGTCGCAATCCGCAATGCATGACGGCATGCCCGAAAAAAAGACGGATGACGCCGAACGCGTACTTTACCTCAGTCCCGGTGGCAAATACACCGATGCCGACATCAAGGCCAATGGCGGCGTCACTGCGTCGGTAAAGTTCAAGGGCATCAAAGCGGAACACGACATGAAGCCGGCCAGCGGCGTCAAGATCTGCCCCATCACAATGACTAAGGCAAATCTCAAGTTTTCCTGGGTAATCGGCGGCAAGTCTTATGAGTTCTGTTGCCATCCATGTATCGATGAGTTCGTGCAGCTGGCCAAAGACAAGCCGGAAGCGCTGAAAGACCCCGAGGAATACCGCAAGCCATGAGCACGCCACAGCGTGTGTACTCGTTGGTCGGTTTATTGTCGCTCACGGTGGCGGCGGCGTGGCTTTATGCCCACGAGGGCCATAGAGCGCTACCGTCGCGGGGGGCGAAAGTCGATGCCGCCCTAGGCCGTATCGTTCTCACGCGTGAATCGCGGGAAGCGCTGGACGTCCGCTCCATTGAGATTGCGCCGACAGCGCTACCGGAAACAATCTTGGCCGGGGCCACCGTGACGGCACCGTGGCAGCGGCACGCTTTCATCTCGACCGCGTTGCCGGGGCGAATCACCAAATTGCACGTTCATCCCGGGCAACAAGTGGCTGTCGGCACGATCATGACTGAAGTCGCCAGTCTGGAACTGGAAAGTCTTCGCATCGACGCATTGGCCGCACAGACGGAAGGGCGGCTGTCCGAGCAATTGATCGCCACGTTGAAGCAGTCGGCAGGCTCGGTGCCCGGCCAGGACTTGTTCGACGCCGAAGCCAAACATCGACAATTCACGATGGCATTGTCGCTGGCCCGCGCCCGCTGGGGTAGCCTCGGCTTGGACGACAACGTACTGGATCGATTGTTAGCCGATCCGAGCCTTCCAGTGCCCGACTTGCCCATTCGCAGCGTTATTGCTGGTACCGTGGTCCATGCCGATCTCAGTGCGGGTCGCGTTGTCGAGCCAGGTGAACACTTATTCGAGGTGATCAATCTTGAACGGGTTTTGGTGAACATCGGCACGTTGGAGAAAGACTTGCCGCGCATCGCTGTCGGCCACGAAGTGGCCATTCGTTTGACGGCGCTGCCCAACACGATCTTTCGTAGCCACATCAAGGCGATTGACCTGGCTATCGACCAGCAAACCCATTTGAACGCGGTATGGGCCGAGCTGGAGAATCCAACCGGGCAGGAGCCGCGACTGCTTCCGGGCATGACCGGACAAGCGCGGATTCATTTACCAATACCCGCTGCCGCGCGGTCGGTGCCTGCTGCCGCTGTCATCAACGATGGTCTGTCGCAATATGTACTGGTGGAAGAAGTGAGCGCCGCCAAGCAATCGGAATATCAGCGCCGAAACGTCAGTATAATTCGGCAAACGCCTGCCGCCGTCGAGATTCGATCCAGCCAGTTATTGCCGAAGGACCGCGTAGTCACGCAGGGCGCCCATGAACTGGGCAGTTTTTTTGTCCCCGATATGTTCCGCCTCAGTCCCGAATCGCTGCAAACGGCCGGTGTCGTTACAGCGGCAGTTGGCCGTCAGCCAATCGAGGATGTCATCCAGCTTGACGGGTCCGTTGAACTTTCTCCTCAGGCGCAAGGCAGCGCCTCGGCTCGCCTTGCCGGAAACATCGCGCGAATTCACGTGGACCGCGGTCAAACGGTGCGGCGAGGCCAGCTGCTCGCCGAAGTGGCAAGTCCCGAGTTGTATAAGATGCAGGTTGATTACTTGCGCGAAGGCCAGGAGCTGGCGCTAGCCGAGCAACAACTGCAATCGGCTCGCCGAACCGGTGAGTTGTTAGCGCGACGAAAGTTGCTGGAATCGGAAGCACTGGTCGCGGCCGCGCGCAACCGTTCTACCAGCCTACGCCGACGACTTGAAGCGGTCGGCATTGGCGGTGAGCAGATTGAAGAACTGGTGACGCAACAACGGTTGATCGAGACCATTGCCGTGCGATCACCGATTGATGGTGCCGTGGCGTCGTTTGATCGTATCATCGGCCAAGCCGTCAAGGCCGAGGAACCGTTGTTCACAATCCACGATTTGTCCAAACCGTTGATCGAGGCAATAGTGCCTGAGCGCGACTTTGCCCGCGTTCGCATTGGTCAAACGGCACGCATTCGCCTGATCGCAGCCGCTCAGCCGTGGACCGGCCGGGTCGTTCGCACGAGCCGCACCTTCATGGGAGGTGGGCAATCGCTGACCGCGTGGATTGAACCCGACGGTCCGCCGCAGGTGGAGGGTCGTCACGGCTTGTTGGCGCGTGTTACCCTGATCGTGTCAAACGGTCCGACGATGTTAGTCGTGCCGCGCTCGGCTCTTTGGCGTGAAGGCATGCGCGAGTTCGTGTTCGTACTTAAACCCGACGGCGTCTTCGAGCGTAGGCCCGTAACCACCGACCGCAACGACGATCACGCTGTGGCGATTGCCGCGGGATTGACGGAAGGTGAGACGATCGCGATTCACGGCGTCGCCGCGTTGCAAACCGCCTACGGTGCGATTCGTTAGGGAGCATGTGTGTTCGACCACATCATCGCCTTCTCGTTGAAAAACCGTTGGCTCGTCCTTCTGGCGGCGCTCGCCGTGACTGTGGCTGGTGTGCTTCAACTTCGCACCATGCCGGTCGATGTCTTTCCCGATCTCAATCGGCCCACAGTCACGATCATGACCGAAGCCTCCGGGCTAGCTCCCGAAGAAGTCGAAGCTCTAGTCACACGGCCCATCGAAGCACTTCTCAATGGCGCGACCGGCGTGCAACGCGTTCGCTCGGCGTCGGCCATCGGTTTGTCCATCGTTTGGGTCGAGTTTGACTGGGGAACCGACATCTTTCGCGATCGACAGATTGCCACCGAGAAGCTGCAACTGGCGCGCGAGCGCCTACCGGCCGATGCCAATCCGATACTCGCGCCGATTTCGTCAATCATGGGCGAGATCATGCTGGTCGCGGTGCGCTCCACGGCCGTCTCAACCACTGAAGACGACAGGCTTGCCAAAGCGATGGAATTGCGCACGCTTGCCGAGTTCACCATGCGCAATCGCCTGCTGGCGGTGGCCGGCGTGTCGCAAGTCACCGTGATGGGCGGCGTGCTGAAGCAATTTCAGGTGATCACATCGCCGGATCGCCTGGCTGCGCAGAACGTGTCACTGCAACAACTCACGGAAGCCGCGGAAAAAGCCAACGTCGTCGTCGGTGGCGGCGTGATGGAGCAATCCGTCAAGGAGTCGCTGATCCGCATCAGCGGGCAAAGCCTAACCCTGGCCGAGATCGCCGAGACGCCCGTGCTGTGGCGTGGTCACCGGGCCGTGCGCATTCGCGATGTCGCAGATGTCCGACTTGCCGGGCCGGTGCGCCGCGGCGATGGTGGTTTCCTATTCAAGTCGGCCGATGGCACCATCGCCGGTGGGCCGGCCGTCATCCTCTCCGTGCAAAAACAGCCCGGCGCGAATACGCTGGCGCTCGATCCCGAGCTGGATCGTGCTCTCACCGAATTGCAAAAGGAACTGCCGCCGGACCTTCGCATCGACACGCACGTGTTCCGACAGGCGGAATTCATTCGTTCGGCCGTGGACAATGTGGTCGAAGCCATCCGCGACGGCGGCATCTGGGTGGTCGTCATTCTTCTGCTGTTCCTCGCCAACTTCCGCACCAGTTTCATTACGTTGACGGCGATTCCACTGTCGGTGCTGACCACGCTTCTGATATTCCGTTGGATGGGCGCGACCATTAACACAATGACCCTTGGCGGCATTGCCGTCGCCATCGGTGAGTTGGTCGATGACGCTATCGTGGATGTTGAGAACATTTACCGGCGACTCAAGATCAATCGGCAGCGCGAAAATCCGGAGCCGGTCCTAAAGGTCGTTTTTAACGCATCGACGGAAGTGCGGCATTCGATTGTGTACGCAACGCTGATTGTGTGCCTGGTGGTGCTGCCGCTTTTTGCTCTGTCAGGTTTGGAAGGCCGCATGTTCGCGCCGCTGGCGCTTGCCTATTTGCTGTCGCTGGTGGCATCGCTGGTCGTCTCGCTCACGGTCACGCCGGCCCTGGCATCGCTTTTGTTGCCCAACGCGCGATTCATGCGGCATGCGGGCGATCCGCCGTTCTTGCGCATGTTGAAGTACTTTGACGAGAAACTCGTGCGCTGGTCGCTGCGGCATCCATGGCCCATCATCACCGCGGTCGCTGTATTGGGCATCGGCTCCAAGCTGCTGGTGTTTTGGATGGGTTCGGAATTTTTGCCGCCATTCAACGAAGGCACAATTACGATCAACGTGCAGACCGATCCCGGCACGAGTTTGATCGAAAGCACCCGCATTGCCGAGCGGTCCACGGCCCTACTTTTTCAAGTTCCCGAGGTGACAACCGTCGCCCGCCGCTCCGGCCGCGCGGAGATGGATGAACATGCCGAAGGGGTCAATTCGTCCGACTTGGAAGTGCGCCTCAAGCCATACGCCACGCCTAACTCTGGTGTGTTCCCCGCTGTATTGCGTGCTATTCCCGGTCTGCATAGTTTTGGCGTGACTCATGACGGCCGACCAACGGATCTAGTTCTCGCGGATATACGTGAGCGGCTCACGGCCCTTCCCAACGTGAAGATCAACGTTGGCCAGCCGATCGGCCATCGCCTAGAGCATATGGTCTCCGGCGTTCGCGCCCAGATTGCGGTGAAGGTGTTCGGCCCCGACTTGCGAGAGCTGCGCTCGGCGGCGGCCGACGTGCAAACGGCGATGAGCCAGGTGCCGGGCGTCGTCGATCTTCTCGTTGAACCGCAAATCGAGATTCCTCAATTGCGTTTACGGGTGAAGCGCGCGGAAGCATCGCAATATGGCCTCACACCGGGCGACGTGGCCAAACTGCTGGAGACGGCCTACAAGGGACGCGTCGTTTCCACCGTGCTGGACGAGGATCGCTATTTCCAACTCGTCGTCTGGTATGACGAGGCGTCACGAAATGACCCAGGTGCCATCGGCCAAACCATTCTTGACACGCCTTCGGGTCGTAAAGTCGCCTTGTCGCAGGTGGTGGACGTGCTGGAAACTACCGGTCCCAACACCCTCAATCGCGAAGACGTGCAGCGCCGCATCGTCGTGTCCTGCAATGTTCAAGACCGCGATCTTGGCAGCGTCGTCACCGACCTTGAAAGCAAGCTACGCCCCGTTGTCGACAAACTGCACGCACTGCAAGGCAGCTACCGACTCGTCATCGGCGGCCAATACGAGGCCCAGCAACAAGCAGCGACGCAACTAACGATCCTCGCGTCAGCGGCATTGGTCGGAGTTTTTCTGCTGTTGTGGAAGTGTTTGAACTCCTGGCGAGCCGCGCTGATGGTCTTGCTGGTGAACATTCCGCTAGCCGCTGTGGGTTCGGTGGCCGCGCTGCTGCTCATCAATCGTCCCACCTGGGATGAACTGGCTGCAGAACCGATTTGGCACTGGCCACAACACTGTGCCGGCGAGACTACATTATCGCTGGCCCACTGGGTCGGCTTCATCACGCTGATCGGCATCGTCAGCCGCAACGGCATCATGATGATCTCGCACTACATCCATTTGATGAAGCACGAAGGCGAAGGCTTCACCGAGGACATGATCGTCCGCGGCAGCCTGGAACGCCTGGCTCCGGTGTTAATGACCGCGCTGACCGCCATCATGGGCCTGATCCCGCTCGCGCTCGGTGCCGGCCAATCTGGCAAGGAGATTCTGCACCCGCTGGCAATTGTCGTAATCGGCGGCTTGCTCGATAGCACGCTCATGGACCAAATCGTCACACCGGCCGTGTTCTGGAAATTTGGGCGGAAGGTGTATCAACCAGGCGCTGTAACGGCCGAATCTTGGGACGACAAATGGGCAAAGTGAGGTTAACAATCGCCTATTGCTTCACTCGCATCATCACCAGCATCGGCCAGCTGACATACTTTTCCGCTCGTGGACACCGCCGTGCAAGTTCGGCATCGGCAACGTGCTCGCTGAGTTGATCGATGCATAGTCCCACGCCCAACGCCGCCATGACATAGTCGCTGATTTGATTGGCGGCACTCGCAGGGCGTGTTTCGCGGCCGGTCGCTGGATCGGTGAACCGGGCTTGCACGCCACGGAGCATCATCGCCGGGTGCACCGTTGAAAGTACCGCCCAGCCTTCGGGGCGCAACAAGCGGCGTACTTCGCCGAAGAATGCCTGCAGTTTGCTGATGTGGTCCAACACCAGACCACACGCGATGCGGTCGAATGTTGCCGCGGATATCGGTAACTGTGTCGCCAAATCGTGAACCATGAAGCGCACCCGGTCGGCGCCCGGCTTCGCTTTCGCTTTTTCCAACATGCCGGCTGAGAAATCGACGGCAGTTACGTTGGCCCCAGCTTCGGCCAGCCAGGTTGCATGGCGACCAGTCCCACAACCCAAGTCCAATGTTTCCTTGCCGCGAACGTCGCCGAGCAGGTCGCGCATGCGTGGCTCTTCCAGCTTCACCAGCGGATTGTCGTCGCTGTCGTATATCTCGGACCAGCGGTCGTAGCCCTCGCGGGCGGGAACATGGTCGATGAGTGCTGGTGTCGTTGTGGACATGATCAGGTCACGCTGTCAATGATTAGTGGCTTCGCAGGCACCGGCGAATCCGCAATTGTACAGGCCTTTTGCAAAAGCGCCGACGCCTGCGCCAGCTTCGTATCGCTACGATAGTGCAACGTCGCCAGCGGTTCATTGGTCGAGACTTTGTCACCAAGTCGTTTGTGCATCACGATGCCCACGGCGTGATCCACATTATCCTCGGCTCGTTCGCGGCCGGCCCCGAGCATCATCGAGGCAATGCCGATCTGTTCCGCATCCAAGTCCGTGACGAACCCGGCACGATCAGCCGCGAAGTCAATTCGATGCGGCGCGGTGGGCAGTAGTCTCATGTTGTCGATCACTCTAGGGTCGCCGCCTTGAAGCTCGATGACTTGGCAGAACTTCTCCAACCCTTTGCCGGATGACAAAGCGGCACGAATCTTGGTTCGCGCAGCGTCGTCTGAAGCGGCCTGCCCGCCGAGCCGCACCATGCGGGCGGCCAACTCGATGGATAGTTCCTCGACATCCTTTGGGCCGCGACCTTGCAATGTCTCGATACACTCGATGACTTCCAGCGCGTTGCCGATGGTGCGACCCAATGGCGCGTTCATTTCCGTCAGCAATGCTTCAGTCTTTATGCCGTTGGCGTTGCCGTTGTCCACGATGGAGCGAGCCAGTATGCGCGCCGAAGGTTCGTCCTTCATGAACGCGCCGCGGCCGACTTTCACGTCCATCACCAGGCCCTTTGCGCCTTCAGCTACTTTCTTCGACAGAATTGACGCCGTGATGAGCGGGATGCTTTCAACTGTCCCGGTCACGTCGCGCAATGCATAGAGTTTCATATCTGCGGGAGCTACGTCTGCTGTTTGGCCGATCATCGCCATGCCAGTTTTGCGTAATACATTGCGGAACTCGTCAAGGCTCAAACCAACGCGGAAGCCTGGAATCGCCTCAAGTTTATCAAGTGTGCCGCCAGTATGGCCAAGGCCGCGGCCGGACATCATAGGCACGTAGACGCCGCACGCCGCCGCAAGTGGTGCAAGTATCAGTGAAGTTTTGTCGCCAACGCCACCGGTGGAGTGCTTGTCGATTACCGGGCCGGGCATGTCGCTGAGATCAAGGCACGTGCCCGAGTCGGCCATGGCGCGGGTGAGCCATGCGGTTTCTTCAATGGTCATGCCGCGCAGCCAAATGGCCATGAGCAACGCGGCTAACTGATACTCAGGCCAACTGCCGTCGGCCGCAGCAGACACAAACGCCCGAACCTCTTCCCGATCCAATGCGTGGCCGTCGCGCTTTTTTCGAATCACATCGACCGCACGCATGAGGTATTCGCCTTGCCAGAATCCGCGTTTTGGGCCACGATGCGGCGACTACCCAGGGAGGGGGATTGCCATGCGCCGGCTCATCGCGACTGCCATTCTACTTGCATCCGTATCGGGTTGCCATGAAGGCTCAATTCCGTTTGGTACCGAAACCTATTCGACACAGGCATTGCCGTCGCGATACGATTTATCCAGCACCGGTTCCATTGCGGGCCGCGTTCATTGGACTGGCGTCGTGCCGACCGTTTCTGACATTGCCGTCGAACGTATCATGTCCGATGGGATCAAGATCGAACAAGTCACCCGGCCAAACCCGCACGCGCCCAAAGTGGATGCCGCTGGCGGCGTCGGCGGCGCCGTGGTATTCCTGCGTGGTGTCGACCCAACCCAGGCCCGGCCCTGGGATTTGCCGCCGGTCACCATCGAAATGCGCGACGACGGTCCGATTGTTCGCCAGGGCAGCAACGATCCGGTCCACGTCGGTTTCGCTCGACGCGGTGACGAATTGAAAATGGTTTCAAAACAATTACGCTTCCAGATGGTCCGTGCCCGTGGGGCGGCATTCTTTACGCTATCGTTGCCCGATCCCGACCAACCGCGCACTCGACCCCTCACCGAAACCGGCCGCGTGGAAATCACCAGCGCTGTCGGTGACACTGCTGTGCGGGGCCACGTCTTCGTCGACGATCAACCGTATTACTCGCTCTCAGAAGCCAATGGCCGCTTTGAGTTGTCCAAGGTACCAGCCGGGAATTACCAACTCGTGTGCTGGCGGCCCAATTGGCGCATCGAGCGCCAGGAACGCGACCCTGAAACGCTGCTGCGCGTCCGGCTATTGTTCCAGGCCGCGCTGGAGACCAGCGTGCCGGTGGTCGTCCGCCCCAGCGAGCCAACAGACGTGACGATGGAAGTCGGCGCAGAATGATCAATGTTGTAACGTCTGACGCTGAAAGTTAGCCAAACCCGCACGATAGGTCTCGATCCACTCGCCGCGTGGCTGGATCGTATCGCGGTAGCGCACCATGCGGGCAACCGCGTCGTGAATGCCCAAGCCCCGTCGATGTTCCAATCCCCATAGCGCCGTCACTGCCGCGCCCAGTGCCGGGCCTTCGCTGGACTCCAACGATTCAATCGGTTTGTTGAGCACGCTGGCAAGTATCTCACCCATTAGCCGGCTCTTTGCAATACCGCCGGAAACCACGACGCGATGAACCGGCTGTCCTGCCGCTTCATGCTCTTGAACACCCCAAACCACAAGATAGGCCAACGCTTCAAGAGCCGCGCGATAGCGAACACCCGGATCCGATGGCTCACTCGGCGACCACTCCAACCAGCTCTTATTCACGTTTCGCGAGGATTCGCTCAACAAGTACGGCATGACGCCAACCCCCGTACACCCCGGCACCACGTTTACGGCCGCCGACTCCAGCGCCACCCAATCTGGCCGCGATCCTAGCACACTATCTAAAAACTGTGCCCCATTGTTGTAACAGCGCATCCAGAGGTACGGCCCCCAATTAAGCCGCATGGCGTCCAGCGTTCCAGAGCGTGGCAAATTCTCAGCTGCCGAATTCACAACCGCCGAGTTGCCCAGGATAATCGCAATTTCGCCTGCGTTCACCGCACCGCCGCCGACCAGGCCCGCTTGTTGGTCATCGTTGGAGGGAAACACGAGCGGTCGTGTCGTCAACCCGGCTTCAATTGCAAGGTGTTCCGCAATCGGACCAATCGGTTCTGTACCTCCAACGATTCGTGGCAACTGCC
>JANNLP010000773.1:0-5685 GCA_031396905.1 Gemmataceae bacterium | reverse complement strand
CAAGTGCCAACGCTGTGGCCTGCCACCACGTTCCTTGATTGCCGATCCGGGCGGCGTCGCAGCCGCGACAATCACGTTCACATTCAACCAGCGGATATACACTCTCGCGACGATCCATGCTGGCGATGCCGGCTATGTGCGCGCAGGCGCACACAGGAAAAGCAATGCGGACGGGAATACACAAGTTAAATTTCTCAACTCGTGACCGAGCCCCCCGAGCGGGTCGGCAAGCACAATCCTTCCTTTGCGGGGATCGTGAGGATACTCCCCCGAGGGGAGGCCTAGGCATCAGGTCGTCTTGCCATTCAGTCGCCTTCCATTGTGTGGGAGGCTGGGGAGGTAGTTCTTGAAACCCTCCCCTTCCGCTCCCTGCGAGGGAGAGGAACTAAAATGCACAACCCGATGAGAACTCAACACCAAATGCCCGGTTCGCGAGCAAGTGATGATGACATCGAGCCAGCGGTTGGCCCGACTACACCGAGCGAGTGCCTCAGCACCGGCCCGATTTGTCGCATGGCGAGAGCAGCGTCCAGTGAGTTCATCGTTCCGCGACATTTTCGCCGGATCGACACATCCCGTCGCATCGCCTTTCAACCCGTTTCGCTAGCCGTTACTCGATATCAGCGCGAATGCATCCTGCACTCGTTGTTGATCGTTCACGATCTTGCCCGGCCGGAACCAATGCCGCGCAAGCCATGAACGCCAACAGCCGCGGTCGAATTCATCACCGCGCGGGCAGACGGCCAGCCATCCGCGCGATCGATGTCCCAGCCAAACTGGTTCCGAGTCTGGCGAGAACATCGCATTGCACCGGCGTGTCGCGCCGATATGGTATAAATGTACACTATGAAAATGCCAGAGTCAACTCCCGTTGTGGATTTCGCCAGAATTCCGCCATCCTCAACGGTATTTGGCGATTACGGGATGACCTCCAGCGATGCGATCTTGTCGCCTTCCAGTTTGAAGAAGAACCGAAGGTTCACGGAGCTGCCGGGGAAGTTGCCGGTGAGCCGGCAGGTGACGACGGTCGTCCCGTCCTTCTGCTCGCAGTCGAGCAATTGGCTTGTGTACTGGAACTTGGCCGCGACGTCGGTCTTCCACCGCTTGATCGCGGCCCGGCCGTTGTGGGTGTGTCCCTCATCTTTCACTACCGCTCCTTCGGTGAAGCATCGGGCGACGGCCTCGGCGTCCTGGCGGTCGGCGGCGAAGTAGGCAGCGACGGGTTGTGGCAATTCGAGAGTCATGGATCGTCCTCCACTTGAGAAATACCGGAGCACTCGCCCCGTGTGCTACTTGGACACCAACGGGGACGGACTGTGACAACTCGGCGCCAAAATTCTTCAGGTCAGATTCAGGGTCCCGCGCAAGTGCTCGCCGGCTATTGTCCGTCGAAGCCAACCGACGTGATCCGCGGGCTGGAGGAAAGGGTGATCGCGAAAAATATCCGCGTGCTGACGCTCGACAACATCCTCGATCTCGCGGACGGTTGGTTGCGCAACCGAGCGGATACGCTCGAAGTGCTGGGGAACAAACAATAGGTGGTAAGGATCGACGTGGCCCGCTTCGATGAAGCCCTGGGTCTTCTTGGGGCATCGACAGGGGTTGTCCGTGTTCACAAGACCGCACTGGCCGTTCATGAAGTTGTGCAGGTCGCGGCGGGCACGGGCCAGACACTGACGGAAATTGTCGGCTGTCATCTCCAACACCTCGCCTCCAACGGTGTCGCTGGCGCCGAGGATCTCGCCCAGGGTGAAGATCAGTCGCTGTTTGCGGTCCAGGCAGAGGAGCATTCCCATCGTGCAGCCATTCTTGGCCTCGTCGACCAGAACCGGCAAGTCAACCGGCACGGTGTTCGGGTCGGGCAAGTCGAGTTCGGGCGTGGCGTCGATGGCCGCTCCATAGTCGGCGAACGTCGTCGCTTGCGTCTCGCCGCCGCGGCGCTTCATGTTGAGGACATAGTTAGCGACGATGCGGTAGAGCCAGGTGCGGAAACTACTCTCACCATTGAACGTGCTCAGTTTCGTGATGACCTTGACGAGCACCTCCTGGGTGACCTCTTCGGCATCATGAGGCTGAAAAACCATGCGGACGGCGATGTTGTAAACCCACGCCTGATGCCTCAGGACCAGACTCTCCAGCGCGAAACGGTCGCCAGCTTTGGCCTGTTCGACCAATTCGGTATCGGTGAGACCGTTTTCCGCCAACTCGGCGAACGGGTTGAACATGGCTCGTCCCTCGTGTGCGACCACCTAACAGAGTTAGCGTACGCGATCCCCGGATGATGCGCCGTGGCACCCGGCACAAAAGAGGAGACTTGCGGTCAAAGCCGCAATCGGGTCCGGAAAGCTGGGCGTAGCGCGGGTGGGTCGCGACCTTGCGGGACCATTGGCGTCGTCGTCCCGACGGCGAGTCTTCGCCCGGAGGGCGCACGATCGTAGCCGGGCGTTTCAACGCCCGGTTGAGTTCCCACCTTTTCCTTTGCGTCCGGAGGACGCACGAACCACGCTATCGGATCTGGTGAACAAAGTCTTCCCGTGAGCCATGTTCGTCCGTCCTCCGGACGGGAAGAGAGAGGGGTAGGCCCGCATCCAGGGGTTGAAACCCCTGGCTACGACCGTGCGCCCTCCGGGCGAAGAGAAGAATCTCGGACACGCAGGGTGGGTCGAGCATTGCGAGCCTCACCATTGAGAGAGGCAATTCTGCCTCCGAAGCCCTGAAAGGGGCGACATCCATAAGCAAGGCACAGCTAAGCGCCGCTCTGGGTCGCGGGCAACAAGAGTGATTGAGTCCCGTAAAGGCGAAACATCGGTTGTGCTTTAGGCGTCCTCACTTGTGAGGGCGCAATACCTATGGATCAGTTCTTGAACAAACTGAGTTTTCGTTTCCGCTTGACCGCGATCAAGCCCAATATGGCGCTGAGGCCAAGCACCATACTTGTAGGCTCTGGCACTGTTGTTCCCGTCACAAAGAATCGCGAATAGCCAGTTCCACCTTGCCAGCCACTGGAGTTGGTATTCCACACAAGATAGTGGGACGACAAGATATTCCCTGCTGGCGGAGCGGCCGCTGTCCCTGACGAGCCAAAATGGTCGTTTCCAAAAACTACTGCGTATGAGCCAGGAAATAAAACAACCGCCAGGTTTGCAGAGACGTCCGCTCCAGACGTGTTCAAAACGCTAAAAACTGTGGTTCCGATGACCTCCGGACCAGTAAATGGATTACCGGTGGGAATTGCGTCAATCGAGGGCAAGCTAATAATTGCCCCGAAAATGTCGCTTGGAAATCCCGAGCCTTGCGAAAAAAAGGTGCCGCCGATTCCGTCAACCTGTACGACTTGATTGATCGAAAAAGCCGCGCCATAGATTTGTTTAGAAGATCCACCAATGGTAATACCGGATACGCCTCCTGGGCCCGCCAAAGCCGACTCAAAAATAATGGCACTACGTGCGAAGTTGGGCACCAAAAAAAACATGGCGATTGCTGCCGCAGAGATGGACTTGTTTAAGAAATTCACTTTTCCGATCTCCACGATTCGGCGTGCCATTTAAGTAATGCTAGTGTACCAGTGCGAGGACCGTGAGTCTTCCTACTATTTCCCCGTACGCCGAATACTTGCTTCGGAGACAGTTGTAGGACATGTCAAAGCTAGAATCGGGCAACTGCGACGTCGCATAAATCCGCGCGTCATAATTGTAATATCGCGATATGTAGCCGTCTCAACATCCCTTTTCAAAACGAATGCCATGGCAACAGACGTCTATCAACCGGCCTACTCATTGGTGACGTCCGAGCCGACGAGCAATTGTGCTATGTCAGCATTGGGTACAGGTTGCTTCATCATGATGCCTGACTTGCGCATTGCCTGAGCCAATCGGACGAAAGCTGAATATCTTTCTGGGCTATCTAGTTGTGCTCCGTTGCGCCAGAATGCGGCTAGGTCTTTGATAACTCCTGCTGAGCCATAGATACAAATCCTTGCCTTTGCATCGGCAAGCTGCGCCGTAGCGTCGAACTCTTTTTCAACGTTCTTGTTTTTCTGAGCAATGGCCAATGCGGCTGTCGATTTCATGAAGTCAACGTACGCTTGAGTTCCAAGCTCAAGATAGTGTTTCGTTTCGTTCGTCCGACGGGCAAAAAAGGACGTAAGGGATGCACCAATGGCAATACCTGCGAGTCCTGCGATTGCCGTCCAATTGAGGTCCATAAAAACCCCTTATTTCGAATTCATCAGCGGTTGAACCCAAGACTCTATCTACGTATTCGTACAGCAGCTGGTTGCATTTGTTTCGCCAAATGTGACGCTGTGACCCCCCCAAATCCTCCATCGTTTGGACGGGCACGACTTGTCGTCGCTTCCTTCACCCCCGCCGCACCGGCAATTGAATGTGCAACTCAAAATAATCACCACCTCCCGCAAACGGCCTGCCAATGAAGGCTTCGAAGGCGGGTTGGTCATCAGGGACGCAGCGGCTGCGGGGGAGCCACACACCGTAGAGCCATTGCAGGGCGCGGAGTTCTAATGCGACGTCGCCGTGGAGTTCGATCTCGGCGACGGTCATTTTTGGAAAGACATAGCGGCCGACTTCGCCTTTGGGGGTGAAGCGCTCGGCCTCGACGGCGATGTAGTAGCGGCATTCTTCCAGCGCGGTGATTTCGGGATTCTCCCACTGATAACCCAGCCATTGGCCGTCGGCGAGATTGTGCCGTTCGGCCCAGGCGATCAAGCGCTCGGCGGCTTTTACCACGCCGTTGCCCTGATACGGACGGTCCACGCGGATGTAGGCCACGGTGCGGCTCGGCAGTTCACGGATGCGCACGCGGAACTTGTCGGGATTGGTTCGCGGCGGCAAATGCTGCACGCGGCGGACGGTTGCTTCCAGTTCCTCGCTACGGGCCGCACGCCATTGGTTGAGGTCGAATTCTCGCGGCGGCACACCATAGCGCTGCTTGAACGAGCGTGAGAAATCCGACGATGAGCCGAAACCACATGCCAGTGCAATCGCAGTCATCGACCGTGGACGCGATTGGGCCATCAGGCCGAGCGCTTTTTCCAGGCGCAGCCGCTTCACGAAGTCGGCGGGCGTTTCGCCGACCATGACCTGGAACACGCGGTGAAAGTGAAACGGCGACAGCCGGGCGATGCGCGACAGTTCACTCAAGCGCAACGGCTCGGCCAAGTGGCTGACGATGTGGTCGATGGCGCGGTTGACCCGCTCGATGTAGGTTGCCGTGGTGGCTCGTTGCGCTGGTGGGGAGATTCGCAAGATTTGGCAAGACCTCCATCAGGCAGCGGGTAAGATGTTTGAAACTGGACCTACTGTCGTTCGGGCAGCACCAAATCGGGAGCAACTCATGCACAAGATCATTGTCGGCGTCACGCTGGGCGTGCTCATCAGTTGCACGGCCCACAGCGCCTCCGAACCCGCCAAGACCAAAGGAGACACCAAGATGCGACTCGGTAATTTTTCCGTCAGCCTGGCCGTGAAGAATCTGGCTGCGTCACGGGAGTTTTACGAAAAGCTCGGCTTCAAAGTCGTCCACGGCGACGGCAAAGCCTGGTCCATCATGCAAAACGACGCCAGCACGATCGGCCTGTTCCAGGGCATGTTTGAGAAGAACGTTCTGACATATAACCCAGGTTGGGACCGAAGTTGCGCCACGCTGCCCGACTATGACGACGTGCGC
>JANNLP010000769.1:0-3869 GCA_031396905.1 Gemmataceae bacterium | reverse complement strand
TTGACCCACTTCCGCCACGCTCGATTTTCAGTTGGTCGCGTTACTTCAACTCGACTTTGGCTCCGCCATCTTCGAGTTGCTTCTTGATCTTTTCGGCCTCGTCCTTGGCGATGTTTTCTTTCACGTTCTTCGGTGCGCCTTCGACCAAATCCTTGGCTTCTTTCAGGCCCAACCCTGTGAGTTCACGGACAACCTTAATCACGTTGATCTTCTTGGCCGCATCATAGCTAGCCAGGACAACGGTGAACTCGGTCTTTTCGGCCGGCTTCTCTGCCGCCGCTGCCGGGCCAGCCATCATGACCGCGCCGCCAGCCGCGGGCTCAATTTTGTATTGAGCCTTCAGATAATCCTTCAGTTCAACCGCTTTGATCAAGGTCAGCGCGGCAATCTTGTCGCCGAGCGCCTTGATGTCGTCGGCAAATGTCATTTCTTCAGCCATATCTCCGGTCCCTTTCAATCAATGCCGCCTGAAGCTTGGCGGACGCGCGTAATAGATTTGTGACTAAGCCGCCGGCGTGGCTTCCACGCCTTTTTCGCCGATTGAGGCGATCTGGCTGGCGATTTGCCCGCCGGGGCTTGCGAGGCAGCCGGCGATTGCCGAGCTTGGCCCCATCGCCATCGCGATGATTTCGCCGATGGCTTCAAGGCGTGTGGGCATGACAAGCGCCTGGGCGAAAGTCGCCGTGGCACCATCGGCCAACACCGACTTGACTTTGAATTTGTCTCGGAGCTTCTCGTGCTTGAGCTGCGTTTCGAGTTCTTTGCTCAGGCTCTTGATGCTATCGCCGCCCCAGGCGACGACCGTGGTTTCGGCCCACACGCTATCGGGCACCGTCACGCCCATGCCGCCAAACACCCGGCGGAGCAAGCTGTTCTTCACCATCTGCAGGCGCATGTTTTTCTTGCGCATGGCCAGACGCATGGTGTTTTCCGTCTGCACGTCCACACCTTTGGACGTGAGAAACACCATATCCCGCACGTCCTTGAATTCGGAGTGCAGGGCGTCCATCTGCATTTGCTTGACTTGCTTGCTCATCTTCCACTCAGTCTGTTATTTATGCGCTCACAGGAATGCCGGGGCTCATCGTCGCCGATACCGTGACGGATTGGATGAAGTGTCCCTTCACGCCGGACGGCTTGGACGCGCGAACCTGATCGACAAACGCCTGAATGTTGTTGCTGAGCTTCTCTTCATCAAAGCTCAACTTGCCGACACCAGCGTGAACGTTGCCGCCCTTGTCGCTGCGATACTCGACTTTGCCCGCTTTGAATTCGGTGACGGCCTTGGCAATGTCGCCGCCAGCGGAAATCACGGTGCCGGCTTTCGTCGTCGGCATCAAGCCGCGCGGACCGAGAACCTTACCGAGTCGGCTGACCTGGCCCATCATGGCCTGCGTCGTCAACGCGACATCGAAGTCGGTCCAACCATCCTGAATCTTCTTGATGATGTCGTCGGCCCCGGCGAAGTCGGCGCCCGCTTCCTTGGCCTTGATAATGTCGTCACCCTGGCAGAAGACAACGATGCGGACGGTCTTGCCGATGCCGTGCGGTAGTGTCACGCTGCCACGAACGTTCTGATCGTTTTGTGCAGGGTCGATGCCGAGGTGCATGTGGATTTCGACCGACTCGTCGAACTTGGCACGCTTCATTGACTTCAGCAGGCTAATGGCCCGTTTCACTGGGACCGTGCCCTCTTTACTCAGCTTGCTTTGCTGATTCTTCAGATGGTTGGTGAGCTTTTTGCCGCGGTGCGGCGGATTGCCCGGCTGCTTCTTTTTCTTGTTGCCGCCATCGGCCGGCGCGGACGCCTTTTTCGGCGCGGCCTCAGGCGCGGCCGCGACCGGAGCCTCAGGGGCGGGGGTTTCAACTTCAGGGGTGGCGGTCTCTTTAGCCATGGTGCTCGGGCTTCTGTGTGTTCTGTGGTTTAGCCTTCGACGACGATGCCCATGCTGCGGGCAGTACCGGCGACAATGCTCGATGCATGGTCCATATCACGGGCGTTCAAGTCGTTGAATTTCGTCTTGGCAATATCTGTAACCTGGGCCTGCGACACCTTGAAGCCCTTGTATTTGCCGGACTTCTTGGTTTTCTCCTCGCCTGGAATCAGGTCGCCGCCCTTTTTCTTCTCGACCGGGATGCCTGCAGCTTTCTTCAAAAGCACCGCGGCGGGCGGGCTTTTCGTGATAAAAGTGAAGCTGCGATCCGAGAAGATCGAAATCACGACGGGAATCATGATCCCGCGTTGATCCTTGGTGCGGTCGTTGAACTGGCTGACGAACTGGCCGATGTTGACGCCGTGCGCACCGAGAGCAGGGCCGACCGGCGGGGCAGGGGTCGCCGTGCCGCCTGGGCATTGCAATTTCACTTGCGCGGTTAGTTGTTTCGCCATTCGATTAACCTAAGAAATCGTGACACAACCGGCCACTCCGCGGCGGCATTTGTCGCCCGGATCGTGCCGGTTTTCAGTGGTAGCGGTTGTTTACGGTGCCTCGACTTGCCAAGCCTCCACTTCCACAGGTACGGGCCGACCGAAAATGGTGAGTTCCACTCGGACGCGAGGCGGCTCTTTGGCGTCCTTTGGCTCCGTGATTTCCTTCACTTCGCCTTCCATGCCGGCAAAAGTGCCGTCGCGAACACGGACGCGGTCGCCCTTTTCGAAGCCAATGTGCACCTTGATCTGCTCGCGGGCCTGCTCAGCCGGGAGCTGGCTGATGAGCATCTTCTCGATTTCGTGTTCCGGCATGGGTAATGGCGCACGATTCGGGCCCGCCCCAACAAAGTCGCCGACACCAGAAGTCTCACGGAACAAGTAAAGAATGCGATCGTTGAACTCAACCTTCGCAAACACATAACCCGGATACATTTTGCGCGTCTTGACCACGCGCTTGCTTTTGACGAGCACCGTTTCGCGTTCGACCGGAATCATTAGTTGCCCGAAGTATTCGTCCAAGCCTTCAATCTTGACGCGGCGCTCAATCGCTTCCTTGATCGACTCCTCGCGGCCGCTCTGCACTTTAACGATGTACCAGTTCTTGGGGTCGGGCGGCTCGACCTTGGCGGGCTTTGCGGGTTTAGCTGGTGCGGGCGTTTCCTCGTCCGTTGCCTCAGGCTGTTCAGCTTTGGCCGCCTTCGCTGGCTTCGCAGGCGGCGGCGCGAGCGTTTCCTCCACCGTGGCTTCGGTGTCTACAGCTTCGTCGTCAGCGATGGCGGCTTCAACATTCATGGCGGAGGGTGGCCCCGGTTACCAATCCAGTTTCTTGTAGTCTTCTTCTGCGACTTGCTGCTTTTCAGGAGCCAACTTGAGAATTCCCACGTAGGGATTGCTCAAGATCTTGCCCCAGGCGATATCGACGACAAAGAGAAACACTGTCATCAACACGACCGTCGTCAACACCACGATTGTATCCTGAATCAGGCTTTTCCGCGTCGGCCAGGCGATCTTGTTCAACTCGCCTTCGGTAGCGATCAGGAACTCGGCAAACGTCGGCATGTGCACGACGCGATAAGCCAGCCAGAAGCTCAACGCGGCAATGATCAGCGGCAGCGTGAACTTCACGTCGGTCAATAGCGTAATGCCCTTTTCCATAAACGGAAGGCGAATGACCCAATCCTTTCCCATCGTATCCAACGTGCCCGCCTGCAACAGCGACCACACGCCGGCACCAGCCAGCACCACCAAGCCGATCATCGTGCAGCGGCGGACCAGTTTGCCCTGGCTTGGTTTGTAAGTCGCCGCGGAAAACCAGCCTTGGCTCTCGAACTGCTGCATCGTCGGCGCGCGAACTTCGGCCCGCTCATAAAGCGCCAACCAAAGAACACTGAAATCGCCGCGAGTGCCAACCCAAACGCGTTGCCAATCGGGCTGCCCG
>JANNLP010000715.1:0-2490 GCA_031396905.1 Gemmataceae bacterium | reverse complement strand
GGCAGTCCGACGAACTCCACCGCCTGAAGCATTGCGGCCGCGACGACAAGGGCTTGCGGATCGGCATTGCCGACGTCTTCGCTGGCGCAGATGACGATGCGGCGGGCGATAAACCGAATGTCCTCGCCGTTTTCGAGCAAGCGTGCGAGCCAGTAAATCGACGCGTCGGGATCGCTGCCGCGCATACTCTTGATAAACGCGCTGGCGATGTCGTAATGCGTATCACCCGTCGGGTCGAAGTTCATCATCTTGCGTTGCAGAGAGTCTTGAGCAACCGCCAGCGTGAATGGTGTACCGGGCGGTTGGCTGCGGACCCCGACTTCGAGGGCCGAGAGCGCACGCCGGGCGTCGCCATCGCACGCGTCCGCAAGAAAGCTGAGCGCCGCCGGTTCGGCAGTGACGCCGAGCTCGCCAAGCCCGCGTTCGGAGTCCGAGAGTGCGCGAGCGAGCAAGGTGATGATCTGATCACGTGTCAAAGGTTCAAACGTAAAGAGCGTGCTGCGCGAAAGCAACGGGGCGGTCAGTGCGAAGAATGGGTTCTGCGTCGTCGCGCCGACGAGTACCACGATGCCGGCCTCGACATCGGGAAGCAGCACATCCTGCTGCGCTTTGTTGAAGCGATGGATTTCATCGACGAACAGCAGCGTGGGCGGCTCGCCGGTTTCGACAGCACGTGTGGCCGCCTCTAAGACTTCGCGTACTTCCTTGGTGCCGCTGGCGACGGCGTTGAGCGGGACGAACTTGCCCTTCGTATGCTGCGCGATCAATCGGGCGAGTGCAGTTTTGCCGCAACCCGGCGGCCCGTAGAAGATCAACGAACCGAGCCGCCCTGAGACGAGCATCCGCCTCAAGAGTTTGCCCGGCCCCAGGATGTGCTCCTGGCCGACGAACTCATCCAGCGATCGCGGCCGCATGCGGGCGGCGAGAGGCTCGGCCCGGCCGCGTTGTTTGTTGCGTTCTTCGGCGAAGAGGTCGATGGCGGTTGACTCCCACACGGCGGGCTGGCTCGGTGCTGTCATTATCTTAGCCGAACATGTCACTGTCGGATGTCGTTAGTAAAACGAGCAGTTGCAACAAGGAGCATGCATGACCGACGACACGATTTTGCTCGGGTACACGATGCGCACCGGTCAGGCGGTGAACATTCCGCTGCGCCACCTGGCCGTCACGGGGCAAACGCAAGAATCGGGCAAGACAACAACGCTCGAAGCTCTGGTCAGCCGCTCGAAAAAACCTGCGATTGCGTTTGTGACCAAGCGCGGCGAAAAGAGCTTTTCCAGCGGCCACCGCGTACCACCGTATTTCCGCGACCGGGCCGACTGGCAGTTTGTCTGTTCGATCATCGATGCGACTTTGCAGGAGAAGAACAAGTTCCTGCGGCCGTGGATCATGCGCATTTGCCGTGGTACCCAGACGCTGGGCGATGTACAGCGCGAAGTTCGTGCCGCATTGACGAAAGCCTCAGGCATCAACGAAAGCGTTTACACCCAACTCGACGCCTATCTGGACCTCATCATTCCGGAGATCTCGCGGATCCCGATGACGCCGGGCATTCGCCTGGTGCCGGGCCTCAACGTGATGGATGTCAGTCATTTTGCGACGCCGATGCAGATGCTCTTCGTGCAATCAGCCCTGGACTGGATCAACCAGCATGAACGCGACACGATCGTCATCATTCCCGAGGCGTGGGAGTTTGTGCCCGAAGGCAAGTCGTCGCCCGTGAAAGCGTCGGCCATTTCGCTCGTCCGCAAGGGAGCCGGGCTGGGCAACTTCATCTGGGTCGATTCTCAAGACATGGCCGGCGTGGATAAGACCATTCTCCGCGGCTGCACAGTCTGGCTGATTGGCGTCCAGCGGGAAGCCAACGAGATCAAACGCAACCTCGCGAACATTCCTGCCGGAATCCAACGTCCCAATGCGGCGGACATCGCCCGCCTGGAAAAGGGGCAGTTTTACGCTTGCTGGAAGGATAAGACGGCCAAGGTTTATGTGGCCCCCGCGTGGATGCCGGAACGCGATGCCTGGAACATCGCGACGGGGCGAAGCAATGTTGAAGACTTCCGTCCTCCGCCGCCCCCCCAGCCGGAACTCTTCAGTGACCTGCCGCCCGACGACGAACCGTTGACGAATCATCGGTCGGACGCACACGAGAATATCGCTCCAACGCTGACGATCCGCGGCGATTCAATGAGCGTCGCGCCCGATGCCGACGAGGAAGCGCTGTATCAACGGTTCAAGGCCCGGCTCATGCAAGAATCGCCGCACCTGTTGCGCGTAATGGTTCAGCAGCCGGAAATCGAAGTGGAGGTTGAGCGTAAAATTCTTCACGTGAATGCAACATCGCTGCAGGGTCGCCTTGCCAAGCTGATTGCCGATGGCTTTTTCGACAAGCCGCGCAACAGCAAAGCGGTGGTTGATGAATTAAAGCGCCGTCACGTATCCGCCACCAAGCCGAAGGTTGCCGCCGAAGTCGATAAGCTGGTGACATTA
>JANNLP010000699.1:0-3402 GCA_031396905.1 Gemmataceae bacterium | reverse complement strand
ACGCACTTGCTCGACAACGGTGCCGACATCCGTTGCGTGCAGGAATTGCTAGGGCACCGGAACCTGACGACCACGCAAGTGTACACACACGTGACCACGCATCGCCTGAACGAGGCCTACCGCGCCGCCCACCCGCGGGCGAAGATAAAAGTGAAAAATGAACAATGACCAACCGGGCGGCACCGTCGCGCCGACGATTGTTCATTTGCAATTATGCACTTTTTGATCGAGGGAAGGATGCTGCCATGAATGCCAGCCACCGGTCTTATCGTTTGGTGCTGCTACTGGCGCTGCTGACGTTTGCCGGTGTCGGCGCGGTCCACGGCTCCGGTGCCATGTGGAAGAGCGACTACGCCGCTGCGCGCAAGGAAGCGTTTGCGAAGGGTCGGCCGCTGGTGATCGTATTTGGCGGCGAAAACTGTGTGTGGTGCCGCAAGTTGGAAGCAGCGACGTTACGTGATGCTTCGGTGGTGGCCGCACTTGCCGACCGCTTCGTCTGCCTCAAAGTGGATGGCGACCGTGAAGTCAATCTCACGCAAGCGCTCACGGTACGGACGTATCCAACCATTGTGGTGGCCGCCCCGGATGGCAAGATCTTGGCCACGATTGATGGCTTTATAGAAGCGGGAAAACTCCTCGATCAACTGAATCAAGTTGCCCCGCCGCTGCTGACGCCCACACCGGATTGGATGATCCGCACGTTTCAGGATGCGGCGCGGGCGGTGGCCATTAGTGATTACAGTCGGGCCATCGTCTTGTTGAAAGATGTCACCAATGACGGTGGCGACCGCTCGATCCAAGTCAAAGCCCGCACTGTATTGGGTGACCTGGAGCAACAAGCCAACGTGCAACTGACGCTGGCAAAGGCGTTGCATCAGAAAGGCCGTAGCCAGGAAGCCGTGGATGTGCTGGCGGATTTGATGCGCTCCTATTCCGGTACGCGAGCCGCGGGCGAATCGACACCATTGATTGCAATGGTCACTGCCAAGCCTGAAGTGCGCGAAGGCCTGCGGGTTCGTCGCGCCCGTGAACTATTGACACAAGCCAAGGATGATTACACTTCGCAACAGTTCCTGAACGCTTTGGAACGCTGCGAAATTCTTTCGGCATCGTACTCTGACCTGTCGGAAGGTGATGAAGCCAAAAAACTGACGGACACCATCCAGGATAATCCAGAGTATCTCGCCAAGGCATGTGCCGCTCTTAACCATCGAACAGGAGCGATGTACTTGGCCCTGGCCGAGAGTTGGGTTAAGAAGGGTCAACCGGAGCAAGCTGTGGTGTGTCTAGAACGTGTCATTCAGATAGCCCCTGGCTCCAGACCTGCCGAAGCAGCGCAGTCACGACTGACTCAGTTACAGCCGCAAACACGTACCAGCGCTTACCCGCCGATGGATCGCAAGTAATCCGCGCGTGGCTGTACCTGTACTTGCCGCGAATTGCGTTGCCTCTGATTGCTTCGTTGCTTTAAGATGACTGCGGTAAGGGGCCAAACGGTGCAGATTCCAATTCTGGTTGAGCCGATTCAAGGCCGAGGCTTTCGAGCGCGGACCGGAGAACCATTCCGTTTTTCCGTCGAAGCCACGAACAAAGACGAAGCGCGGCGGCAACTGACGGATTTGGTTGCCGAAAAACTTCGCGACGGTGCGGTGATAGAACTCCTTGATGTGCCAACGAACGGAGCGGTCGCACCACCGCAGGGTGCGGGCATTCTCAAAGACAACGTGCTTTTCGATGAATGGCAAAGAGCTATTGCAGATTATCGCAAACAGATCGATGACGACCCGAACGAGTTATGATCGCATACATTTTGGACACCGACTCGTTATCACTCTATCAACGAGGGCAGGCAATACTTGCTGCCCGGATTGCTCATGCTCGGCCTGCCATTGCGCTTACCGTGATTTCAATCGAGGAACAAATTCGGGGATGGTACACGCTATTGCGTCGAGTCAAGCGTGATGACCACCTCGAAGCCGCCTATCAGGGCTTGGCCGACTCCGTCACAAGTTGGCACGATTTCCCCCTGGTACGTTTCGCATCAACAGCGATTGCCCGTTATCGCACATTTTTGGCCGCGAAGATTAACATCGGCAAAATGGATCTGCGAATCGCTGCCATTGCCTTGGAGACAGTGGCTACGGTTGTTACCCGCAACAAGCGAGATTTTTCACGTGTTCCGGGATTAACCGTTGAAGACTGGTCAGCCTAGTTCCAAACAATTCCGTCCATTTCCCATGCGCCGCTCGCACGCTGACTCCTGCCATCTCGCAACTCCGTAACTATACCAATCGTAGTCTCAAAATGCCGCGTCGTCGTCGGCGAATAAACCTGTCACATGCTCCGTTTCTCTATCTGAGGTAGTGCAATGTTGAATTGGTGCAAACGGTTGTCCTTTGCGTTCGTCATGGCCGGCTCGGCCGTCAGCGGTGCCGACCTGGAGCCGACGCCGGCCGGTAAGGAATCCGGCCTCATCGATCGCAAGATCTTCTTTGGCAATCCCGACAAGGCGGCGGTAAAGCTTAGCCCCGATGGCAAACAGATCAGTTACATTGCCGCGGTCGATGGTGTGATGAATGTCTTCGTCGGACCGGCGGACAAGCCCGAAGCGGCGAAACCGATTACGAAAGACACCAAGCGCGGCATTCGTCAGTATTTCTGGGCGTTCACCAATCAACATGTCCTTTACATGCAGGATGAAGGCGGCAACGAGGACTTTCACCTTTACCGCGTGAATCTCGCTGACGGCGAAGCAAAAGACCTGACTCCGGAAAAAGGCATCCGCGCCATGCCCGAGGATGCAAATCCTAGCTTCCCGACCGAGCTACTCGTCGGCATCAACAATCGCGACCCGCGTTTTCATGATCTCTACAACGTCAATTTGATCAACGGCGAACGTAAGCTCGTGGCCAAGAATGAGCAATTCTCCGGGTTTCAAACCGACAATAACAATAAGGTTCGCTTTGCCCAGAAATTGATGCCGGATGGCAGCATGGCCATCATGCAGCCGGATGGAAACGGCGGTTGGAAAGATTTCCAGTCAATTCCAATGGAAGACACGCTGACGACGCATCCTGTGGGCTTTGACAAAACCGGCGACGTCCTCTTTGTGGTTGATAGCCGCAACCGCGACACCGGGGCGCTGACGTCGCTCGATCTCAAAACCGGCAAACAATCTGTGATGGCTCAGGATGGCAAGTGCGATGCCGGTGCTGTGATGATGCACCCGACGGAACACACCGTACAGGCAGTCGGCTTCAATCATGAGCGCAACCGGTGGACGTTCCTCGACCCGGCCGTGAAGGCGGACTTTGAAGAGTTGCGGAAGCTAGCGGACGGCGATATCTCTGTCACGTCGCGCACGTTGGATTCACTGAAGTAGCCGCTATCGGCGGTGTTGGG
>JANNLP010000656.1:0-1751 GCA_031396905.1 Gemmataceae bacterium | reverse complement strand
CCCGCAGTTGGCCCATCCGCTCTACGTGGTTATGGGTGGACCAGCGACCGAGAGCCAACCGATGCCGCTGCGAAAATATGATCCGACTGCGCGACTGCGCGGATGGCGACATCTCGCGACGGCCGTCGATGATGCGATGGCGCAAGTTCGTGCCGAAGGTGAAGAGCCGATTATCGCCACGGCATTCTGGACGTTGCCCGCGGAACTGGCGGTGTACTGCTCCGGGCATCCCGAAGTGTACTGTTTCGGCGCGGCCTTACGGCAACGGCTATCACAATACGACGTCTGGCGGCCCAACCCGACGTGGGATCCTGAAGCCTTTGCCGGGCGAACGGTCGTGTATGTCGGCGACGTGGCACCGGAGGTCGTCGCGGCCTTTGATCGAATGGAAACGACGCAACGTGTCATCTACACGGAAGGCGGGCTTCCGCTGGTTTATTGGGATGTAACGATTGGGCGGGGTTTTCGCGGATTCGGTCCGCCGGATAAATGGCCTGGCAGCCCGCGCTATTAGCAGCGGCGCGACCGTGCGATGTTGCGACGCTGCGGCGAATCAACTTACAATAGCCGGCATTGCAGCGAGCTTAGCGGTTCCGCCGCAGCGGCGGACCACACAGGAGGCGGGACGTGCGGAGATTGGTCATCGCGGGCCGACGCGGCGGCGTGGGTCGAACGACGGCGGCCGTGAACCTCGCCATCGCGGCCGCACGCACCGGCAGCCGAGTCTTGCTCGTCGACGCCGAGCGATCGCAAGCGGCCGTGGCCGCGCTGAATCTTGATAGCCAGGCCGCTCATGTCGATGATGTCGCGTTGGCCGGTACACGCTGGTGGCGCGACGCGGTTCCTCAATTAGATGTCGTAACAACAAACGAATACGCGACGGTCGATAACTTGATGCGCGAATTGGAGCGCGAGCCGCTCCGTTCCCATTATCAATGGGCCATCATTGATGCACCCATTGGTTCTGCAGTGGCGGACGCCGATGCCCTGCTCTGGGTTGTGCGCGGCGAAGCGGCGATGGCCAAGACACTGTCAGCCGATCTGGCACGCGTCGGTGCCAACGGCCAGGCGAGCGTGTTGTTGATGATGCCCGCTCGCGCATCGGCGACGGTCGAGTCGGAATTGCGTGAATTGTGCGGATCGGCGCTGCGTGTTGCCACGTTGCCATTCGACGCAGCCGTGGGTCGATCACTGCTCATCGGCCGGCCGGTGCTGGACGCTCTGCCACAAGCGCCTGTCTCCGTGGCTTTGCGGACACTTGCTGCCCAGTTGGGTCTCACCAAGGAACCCGCAACGCCCGATTGGCCGACCGCCGAACCAATTGCCATTCCCGATCACATCGTCCCGGCCGCTGTTGAATCGGAAGCAGCGCCGACGGCTGCAGAAATAGTTCCAGATTTGCAGCCACCAACATTGCCTGAGTTTGTCGTACCGGAGACTCAGCCGGAAGCGCTGGTGGAGAGTTTCGAACCGCCGCCCCTGCCAGTAATCGAAGCAGAAGAGCCAGCGACATCTCACTTCATCGATTTGCGCGAGCCTCTCGTTCCGGAAACTCCGCCAGAAACGCTGGTCGAGAGTTTCGTCCCGCCGCCGCTACCCGTGATGGAGTTGGTTCGGCCAGCGGAATCGAACTTTGTTGATCTGCCCGAACCGCCTGCGATGGAGCCTCCGTCGGGCATCACGGGAGAAACAGAAACGGTCACGTCGCCGGATGCGCCTTCATCGCACTCGATGTGGGCCAACCCGCCGCA
>JANNLP010000477.1:0-1564 GCA_031396905.1 Gemmataceae bacterium | reverse complement strand
CCATCACAAAGCAGCCCGACGATGAACCACAATTGCCTCCGCATACCGTTCGACAGGGCTTTCCGGCCGCCGCGTTTGATGGCTACGACCTCACCAAATGCGACACGGGTTGGGAGATTGAATGGGACCTCACGCATCCGAACAATCGACCCTATAGCCCGCCGGGCAGCGTCTTTCGCATTCGTAGCGCCAAGTTCATGTGGAAGGATCGCACGGGCAAGCCACAGTGGATCACTGTGGTGCGCATGCTCGAACTCGCCGAGATTTACGTGCCGTACGACAACGGCTGGACCGCGTTTCTTGATATTCACGACATGTCGTTTCACACCACCCGCGCACGCCGTGAGTTCCTTGGTCCGAACTGCGTTGCCCCCGGGGAAATTCTCAGTTCGCCGAATCCCGCATGGAATCAGACCGTTCACAAGGAAGTTCACGACGACGGCATCCGTTGGATGACCGCCGAGACCAGTAGTTGGAACCAGGTCAGCGACAAAGCCCGGCGTGGCGAGAAGATGTTGCTTTGGGCCACTTACTATGGTGCGAACTATCGCTACCTGACCGAGTATTCATTCGCAGATGATGGCACAATTGCCGCCCGCATCGGGCCGACCGGGCAGAACTTCTTCGACCGCCGCGACGACTTCGGCGATACGCACATGCACATCGGCTGTTGGCGCATGGAACCCGATTTGGGCGATCCCTCAACCAAATCAGGCGGGCCAAAGGACAACGAGGTGATGCTCGTCCGCCGCAGTTTCGATGACGCCACCGAGAAGTTTCGCCAGGTGGCCAAACCATTCAACAAGAATGCCCAGGGCGAGGCCAGCGAAGGTAGCGCGCGTTGGAATGCCGAAGAGTTCACGTCGATCCGCGTGCAAAGCAAGTCGCGGAAAAATACGCATGGCCGCAGCGTGGCATACGACTTGGTGCCGCACCGCCTTGGCACGCTGCGGCAATTGCAACATGAAGGCGGCACCTACGATGCCGACATGGATTTCATCAACAACGACTTCTGGGTGACGCGCAGCGAACCCGCTCACACGGCTTACATTGATGTACCGGAGTACGCCAAAGGGCATCGTTCATTGACCGGACAACCGGTGACGCTCTGGCATTGCTCGCCGATCCTGCACTTCCCACGCTCCGAAGATTTCGGCAGCGAAGATGGCAAGTCCAGTTACTCTGGCACCGCACTAACCTTCTGGACCGGCTTCTACCTCAAACCGCGCGACCTCTTCGACGGCACGCCGCTCTACCAGAGCGCGCCGCGCCGCCCAAGATTCCGCGCCGCGGAAGAATAGTCTAACGGGACGCCAGAATAGCTTGCAGTTGTGCAAACGCCGGCTTCAACAACTCAAGGTCGGCACGATATGTAACCGCATCGCCATCCTTGCCGGCCCGGTCCATGCGTGTGGCCAGCTCCTGGCACGTTGTCGCACCGAAATTGCCAAATGATGACTTCATCGAATGGGCGTGCCGCTGTGCCGCGGCGATATCGCCGCTGGACAGCGCCTTTTCAATAGCCTCAAACTGCTGCGGTGTCTGTTGATTCAACAGCTCAATC
>JANNLP010000618.1:0-1695 GCA_031396905.1 Gemmataceae bacterium | reverse complement strand
TTTGAAACACGGGATGAAAGCCTAGTCATGGAACTTGTTGCTGCTTATGCCTCCGCGATTGCGGAGCACTGGACCGTTTGGTTGGTGACCGTGGTCTTGATTTTGGCCGCGGTCATCGATGGCTTCGAGCTAAAGGTGCCCAATTGGGTCACGTTTCCGTTCATCCTGAGTGGCTGGATCTACAGCACCCTGGCCTTCGGCTGGGAAGGGCTGGGCTGGAGCCTGGTGGGAACGGTGATTGGCCTGGGGCTCTTGCTGCCGGCTTATGCCATTGGAGGCATGGGCGCGGGCGACGTGAAGCTCTTGGCCGGCGTGGGGGCCTGGGTCTATGGCACGCACACGACTTATGCGTTTGCAGTGATCGCGATCGTCGGGGCGCTGTTGGCGGTCAGCATGGTTCTGGTTCGCCGAGGTTGGAAAAAGCACTCGGCCCAGTTCATGGTGATCCTCAACGAGATCCTGGTGATTCGCGACCCGGACCAGCTGGCGGCAATTGCGGCAAAGCGCAAGCCGTCGATGATGTTGCTCCCTTATGGCATTCCGATCGCCATTGGCACGATCGGTTACTTTGTTTGGACGGGAATGCTCGTATGAACACGCACTTTTGCCGAACTGCTATCGCCTCGCTGCTGTCGCGATTCTGGAAAACTGGGTCGTCTGACGCAAGTTTGCCGTCCGCGGAGGACAAAGTGGCACGACCTTGCCGGTTATTCCGAAGAAATCGACGGGCCGCAGCGGCGGTGGAGTTTGCGATCGTTGCGCCGGTGTTTTTGTTGATGGTCTTCGGAATGATCGAGTACGGGCGGATGGTTATGGTCTATCAGGTCATCACCAATGCGTCCCGCGAAGGAGCTCGAGCAGCCGTGCTGGATGGCGCTACAACCAGTAGCGTCAGTACGGCCGTCCAGGCTTATATGACCAGCGCGATGATCACGGGTGCGACGGTAACGGTCGCTCCGAATCCGCCGTCTAATGCCGAATATGGCGACCCTGTAACGGTTACCGTCGAGATTGGTTTCAATCAAGTGAGTTGGTTGCCATCGCCAATGTACCTTGGAGGGAAGACCCTCAGCTCGGCCACCGTCATGCGCCGCGAAACGATTGATGACTAGCCCTTAGTACGAATAGACCTGGTTTGAGCACGGACGCCGTTACACGTTCCGTAAGGAATTGATCGATGCGAATGAAGTCAATCATCCTGATTATCATTGCACTAGGCTGCGGCCTGGTGGCATCGATTGGAATCACGCAGGTCATCAACAATGGTGGCGGCGGCGGCAACATGGAGATGGAGCAAGTGCTCGTCGCCCTGACCGACGTCGATATCGGAACGAAGCTCGACGCCCAGAACGTGAAGCTCGAAGATTGGCCCAAGGCGAAGATTCCCGAAGGGGCTGTGCGCCGGCTGGAAGACGTGAAAGACAAGTTTGCGAACGCCCGGTTCTTCAAGGGCGAGCCGCTGCACGTCAATAAGATTTCGGACACGCTTTCGAACATTGCGAACAAAGTGCCGCCCGGGTATCGGGCGATGCCGGTGAAGGTGGATGAAGACACGGTGATGAAGGGCATTTCGCCCGGCGACCGGGTCGATGTGATGGTGTTTTTGAAGCGGAACGGCCAGGACATCACCGAAACGGGCGCTTTCACGATTCTCAAGAACGTGCGGGTGTTCGCGGTGAATACGAACACCGAACG
>JANNLP010000603.1:0-2126 GCA_031396905.1 Gemmataceae bacterium | reverse complement strand
AAATGTTCTGAGTTCCGCTTCTTTGCCTTGTCCATGATCCACCTCCGATTTTGCAGCTACGCGGACATCGAAAAAACGCACGCCAGCCTGCGCCTGCCCGAGGATATCAAGCGACTGGGTCTTGGCGTTCGATCCCCCGTCGCTGATGCCCGCGTCGTGGCTTCCCGCAAAGACAAACACGTTGAGCGGTTTGTCTGGTCCCAGTTGGATGTAAAGGTGATCCATTTGAGGTGATCCAGGTTGATGCAACTTGCAGCAATTGTGGATTGATAGCTACCCACCGTGGGCAGCCCTTCGCCATGCCGGGTTCGGGATCAGGCTCGCGTGCGGCGTAAGTCAGCATTGCCCATTGTCGTTCGCTGTATCGGCAGGGCGTCGCGTCACTCGGGCTGTGTCTGACAATCAAGAATTAACCGCAGAAGCCGATCGGCGAATCCATGCTGGCGATTTTAGCAGAAGCCCCGCGACGAGCAAGAACGCACGTCGAGCCGTGAGCATCCTACGCGCCGACTCGTAAAGCGCGCCTGGCTTTTGTTGTCTACTCGAATAGGCGGCATTCACGCTGCAATTCGGCCATCATGGCACGAAGGCGTTCTTCAAGCGTGGCCATGAGCGGGTCGTCGCCTCCGCGCGGGCGATCCGGGCCGACCGGGATTGCGTTGTCGATCTGGACGATGACCCGCATGGGCCTGTGGACGCGGGCCGTATCGGTCAGGTCTTCGTCGAAGCGCTCTAGCGTTTCCAGGATGCGATCCACCGTCACGGGTTCCGACAGATAGTCGCCGGGGTAACAATCGAGTTGCTGTGCCAGGTAACAATCGGCCAGTTGTCGCCAGCGGCAGGCGGCGTCGATCTCGGGCAAGTCGCCCGCGGTGAGTCCCGGCAGCATGGCCGTCCGTAACCGTTTCACACGTTCGACGACCGAGCCGGTTTGCAGTCCATTCAGCCATTGACGCTCCATGGGTTCGAGGATCATGGCGCCGAGCCGTCGCAGCCGCTCTTCGATGGTGCCGGTCTGCGGTGAACCGAGGTATTCGATTTCCTTGAGCGACAGAAGTGCGGCCCCGAGTTTTTGAATGCGGTCGATCAAAGGCCGCGAACGTTGCGGTTGCCAGGTCAGCTTCGTCTCGATTTCGTCAAGCACCGAACTAGCCGCCTGCTGAATGTCCCCTTCGAACAAATAGCGAATACCGACGGGATGGATGACAACTTCGCCCGGCACCGCGGCCCTGGCACGGTGTTTGGCCGCGCTGCGAGCGATAAACGCGGTGCCATCCAGCAGTGTGCCCAGCCGATCATTCGTGCGCGTAATCAGGCCTTCGGGAAACAGCAGGAGCGGCCGCCGGGCCTCAGTGAGTATGGTGATGCACGCCTTGAGTGCTTCGCGATCCGTTCCCCAGCGGTGGATGCTGAACGTGCCGAGGCGACGGATGAACCACTGCTGCCAGCGCGGTCGCGAGGCGAACACATGCCAACTGGCGACACAGTAGCAGGGCCGGCCAAGCTGCGCAGTCAGCAAACCGACCACCATGGGTTCACACGGTCGTGCATGATTCGGCGCGAGCAAAACCGCGTGGCCAGCATTCAACGACGCGCGCAAGAGTTCAGTGCCGCGGAACTCAATGCGTTCCAGGCCGTATTGCCGGCGCAAGAATCGCGGCAGCCACCACGGCATGGTCCGCGGCCAGAACGTCCCCGCGTGCGGAGACACAAATCGATATGGTCGAGCAATCACAACCGGTTGCATGGCGCTAACGATCCCCATCGGCCACTATGTTTTGAGATCATAGCCAAGCAACATGCCATCGGCGGTGGCAGGCATTTCGCCGCAGTCACTTTTCTTGCCCCTCATGCGTCCCGGCTTTGCCGGGCGCGTGCAAGCCACTTGCCCCACAACGAAACAACGCTCCCATCATGAAGCAACCTGGCGGTGATGGGTCGGCGTCAACGCAGTGCACGCCGGCGCCGAAGGAAAGCAAGCGGAATCAACCTGATTGCGGCAATGGAAAAATGATTGGCCGTTCGCCAATGACAGCCGCTGAAATGCGCCCGTAAAGTTGGGTAGCACCGCATGCGGCGATTCTTAGGCCCGTTCACGGGGCTTGGCGCGCTTCGCGGTGTAGGCC
>JANNLP010000577.1:0-5066 GCA_031396905.1 Gemmataceae bacterium | reverse complement strand
GCATTCAGCCAGACTGAACGTGTCGTCCATGGCCGCGATGAAGTCCCCGAGACTAACCGCCGTGGCCCCGGGGTCGATCACATAACCGCCGTTGACGCCACGATGGCTCGACACAAACCCTTTGTGGCAAAGCTCTTTGAGGATATTTGCCACGAAGGACCGGCTCAGCCCGAACCGTTCGGCAATCTCGCGCGCGGACCCACCCACCCGATGCTCGTGCAGATGCGAAAGCACCAGAATCGCGTAATCGACCTTACGGTTGAGCAGCGCCATGGCAGGCCCCACGCTAAATCGTAGTAAACCACTACTATATTATCGGTCTAATGGTACTCTGCAAGTGCTGATTAACGAATTCGCGGCAAATATACCGAAGTTTGAATGCAATTAGCCCGCCGCCAGCGACACGCAAACAATTTCTTTGTCATTGCGGACAAAGACGCAGCGGTTGGCGAAGGCCGGGTGGGACCACACGACCAGGCGACCACGAGCGGCCTCGATCGGCTCGATGATTTTGGCTCGGTCGATTTCGGTGTAACCCCTTGGCGACATGTTGGCGAGGATCAGTTCGCCGCTGTCGTTGAACATCACGTAACGATCCTCATGCGGCACGATAAAGACGGTGCCGCAGTCGGTCTTTTTTCCGCCGACGGGGGCAAACGTCTCCCACAACTGTTCGCCGGTCGCGGCAACGCAACACTTCAATTCGCCGAATGCGCAGATGCCGTACACATGGCCATCGCGCGCGATGGGCGACGCCATCAGGCAATGCAAGCCTTCAAGCTTCTTCGGGCTTTTGGAATTGTCCCGATAGAGCACTTCCGGAGTCGGTTTGTCAGCAGCGAACTTGAGCATCAGCGGCCCATGGTACACCGTCGATACGAACAACGAGTCACCCAGGCTTCGCGGCGTAACGATGGTCACGGCCGGCCGCTTCGGTAAACCGTCGTCCGGATAATCGTGCGACCAGAGCTTCTTTCCCGTGGCCGGGTCAAGCCCATTGATCGTCTCGCTGAGCCACACAATCAATTGCCGCTGGCCTCCGCCATTCACAATGATCGGCGGGCTGTAACCCACTTCTTCTGAATCGAGCGCCTTCCAAACTTCATTGCCAGTGTCTTTGTTGAAAGCGACGACTGCGCTGCCTTCACCGCCCACCAGGCAATAGAGCAACTCGCCGTCTAGCAATGGATGCGCCGTGAATCCCCATACGGGCGATTCGCACTTGTATTGGTCGCATAAATTCTTTTCCCAACGAACCGAGCCGTCGGTGGCGTTCAAACACTTGAAATGCCCCATTGCTCCCAGCACATACACTCGACCATCGCGAATCAACGGCGTATTCCGCGGCCCGGATGGATACGAAAGTGAATACTGGCTTTCGTATTCATGAACCCAGATCAGCTTACCGGTAACGGCATCCAGGCAAACAACGCGCTCGGTTCCAAACGTTGTCACCCGACCCGACGGTTTACGCTCTGGTTTCACCGTTGGCGTGACCTGGCGATCCAGCACATAAACGCGTCCATCCGCCACCGCCGGCCCGCTGTAACCCGGCCCAAGCGGTGCCTTCCATAAAATCTTTGGCCCGCCCTCGGGAAACTTGGTCAACAAACCCGTTTCGCGCCACACGCCCTCACGATTGTTGCCGAGCCACTCCGGCCAATCGATGGCCGATGCGGGCAAGGCAATAAGCAACACAACGACAGCGGAAACTTGACGCATGATCGACGCTCGTGACGACATGTTCTTGCTCCTCAGGCCGCGAGAAAGCGCAACCCGAAGTCCATCGTAGCACAATTTGCGACGAAGTCCCAAAAATTTAGGCGTCTATCATCTATTACTAACTATCGGAGAAGACTGTTATTACCGTCGGCACGCATTCAGCGTCAGCAGCCCATACGCGGTGCCGTACGAGAAGCCATAATTGTAGAGCGGGTAGTCCCACCAACAGCCGTCTTGCTCCTGGACTTTGAGGATGATCTTGGCCAGATGGTCCTGATAAAAGGCGCGCTTGTCGGCGGGCAGCTCTTTGATGCAAAGTGCACCGTAGTAATGCCCGAAGTAGTAGAAGTAGCCGGCTACCGCGAAATGTGATTCATGCGGTACCGGGCGCTTGCGGCCCATGTCGAGCCAACCGTTGCGAGTGATGAGGCGATCGAGCCAATCGATCAATACTTGGTCGGTTACTTTTTTGTCGCCCCATTGACGGAGCGCCAAATTACACGCCTGACTGCGGCCCAAACTGCCGCCGGGTTTATTGATGCCGGCTTGCGGCGACCATTTGAGATATTCGCCGTACAGGTATGAAAAGTCAGGCAGGCGTTGTCGCGTGGTCGATTCAATTGCACGCTTGACCACTCGTTCCGGCGGCGCGACAATTTCTTTGGCCTCGTGCATCGAGCAGAGCATCATCGCATTGACGAACGGTGTTGACGACGCGGCCGGCTGTTTCGCTCCGACCTCGAAATCGTAATAGCCCCAGCCGCCATCCACGGATTCAAACTTCGTCAGCATTTCGTATTGGCCGCGCAGAAGGTCCGCGATCTTTTTCTTGCGCTCGACATCATTCGGCAGTCGGGCGTGCATCTTGGCCAGCGCGAGAATGGCGTAGCCGTGGCCCCACACATTATAAAGCTCGTCGGGTGTGGCCCGCTTGAGTTTCGGTAAGTTGTCGAACATCCATTGCTCGCCGCGCTCGATGGCCTTCTTGGTTTCTTCGGCTTCGCCACCGGTGTCGATGAGGGCGGCAATGCACAACGTTGTGCAACCGGTGCGGAAGGCAAGGTGCGAACCGAGCGGCGACGCTGTAATGTTGAGGTCTTTAGTGCGCTCGGCGGTGCCCCACGAGCCGTCTTTGTTTTGGTTTTTCAGCAGATATGCAATTCCCCGATCCAGCGCGGCGTTTATCGTCGCCGGCGACACCGGCTCGGGCGGACCCGGCCGTGGCGGTGGCGGCAACGGCACCGGGTCAGCGGCGCACAACGGAAGCGCGACGAGCAACAACAGAACAATGCGCCGAAGCATGGGATTTCCCCCGTGAGCCCGCAGCGCAAGCAAGGCGAAATCTCGGCCTTGCTTGCGCGTCGGGCTCAGTTCAATTCTAACCTTCGCCGCTGGCGGGTTTGCCGGGCTTGGTGAGCAGTACTTCGTCGCCTTCGTTCAGGCCGCCAAGGATCTCGGCTTTCCCGCCGGTCTTCTTGCCGACCTTAACTGCGATCTTTTCGGGCTTGCCATTCGCCACCGATTTGTACACGACCTGCTTGTCTTCGTCGCCGTCGTCGGCGAACACGCAAGCGATCGGCAGCGTCAGCGCGTCTTTCTTTTCGTACGTGGTGACCTTCACCATGGCCGACATGCCCGGGATCACGGCGACATCAGCGGGGTTCAACTTGATCTTCACCTCGTAGCTGCCGCCGACAGGGACGGGCGCGATCTTCTCGATGGTGCCGGTGAGCTTTGCGTCGGCAAATGCAGGAGTCGTGATTTTGCACACCTGACCGGCGAGCACGGTCTTCGAGTCTTTTTCATCGACACTGCCGCGGATGAAAAGGCTGCCGGGCTTGATGATGGTCATGAACACTTCGTCACCAGTGACTGAGCCGCCTTTCTGCAGCTTGGCGGCCGAGCCGGACCAGTTGCCCTGCACGGACCGGCCGTAATAAACCACCCCGTCGGCCGGGGCTTTCACTGTGAACAACATGCGGTCCTTCTTGAGATTGGCAAACTTCTCCTTCGACCGTTCACGCTCGTACTTGGCTTTCTCCATGCCCAACTTCTTCTGGTCGAGGCTCATCGGAATCGTGGCCTTAGCTTTGACGTAGGCCATCTCCGCACGTTCGAGGCCATCTTTCATTTCGCGCTCGCGGCGCGGTAAGTCCACGTTAATGACCTGGTCGCGGCGATTCTTCGTGAGTTTCAAGAAGTGTTCGCCGGCTTCGACGGCGAAGCGTTGTCGCTTGAGAATAATCTCTTCCGTTTCCTCGACGAGGTCTTTAGAACGGTACATCTTCTCCAGCTGCTTCAACTCTTCTTTCTGATTTTCCAGCGTTTGTTGCGAGCTTTTCAGACTAAACTCGACACTGTCCACCGATGTCTTCTTGTCGACGCTGATCCACTTATCGAAGTCTTCTTTGGCGTGTTTGTAAGCTCGTTCCGCACCGGCCATATCCAAGGGGTTCGACCGTTCGGCCAGCGGCATGTCGATTTCCATCGCCTTCATCTGGTACTCGCTCATCCGCTGGTCGTATTCCATTTCCTTGATGGCTTTGTCGATTTTCTCTGGATCGAAGTCGATCAGCGTGTCGCCGGATTTCACTACGGTGCCGGCCTCGACCGACTTCAACACCGGGAACGAACTCCAGACCTCGGGTTTTAAGTTTACTTCGACCATCTCCGTCGCTTCAAACACGCCTTTGAAGCTGGCATCGTTCTTGATGCTGCCGCGTTCGGCCTTGGCCGTCGGAGCTTTCGGCTTCTCGGCGACTTTCTTTCCATCGACTAACTTTTCGTCGGGGGCCTTTGGCGCGTCTTGGGCCAGCGTGAGCCCAATCATCCCGGCAAACGCCAAAGAGGCTAAAACGAAGCGGCGCAACATGGTTGTCCCTCAGAAAAAACTCGGTGCAGACGGTCACTTACGTTGTACCTAACTTATTGGGCGACCGCCACTGGTAAGTTACATGGATTGCGGCGACTGTGTCGGCACAGGCCGAATTACTTGCACTCCGTGCATGCGATTCCGACAATCGCTGCATGTCCTGGCAGAATTCGATTTTGCGCGCCCCGCTGGTGCCGGTTGCCGCACTGGCAACAACCGGCATCATTCTCGACCGCGCGTTCACGATCGACTGGCCTGTGTGGGGTATTGTCGCCATCGCCGGCGTCGGATTGTGGCTGCTGGTGCTGCGAAACACGCGCTTTGCCATATGGGGATTAGCGTTGGCATTGGCCGGCGTCGCCGCGTTGCATCATCATGTACATCGCAACATTTTCCCGCCCGACGACATCGGCTTCATTGTCGGCGACGAACCCAAACTCGTGCGATTGCGCGGTCGGGTGATCGACGAACC
>JANNLP010000576.1:0-9686 GCA_031396905.1 Gemmataceae bacterium | reverse complement strand
ACCACCACATTTATCTGCGTCCGGAGGACGCACGACCCTTGCAAAATCGGCGTTTCGTCCGTCCTCCGGACGGCATAAATTTTGTGGTGGATCGCTCCCAGGCGTTGAAACGCCTGGCTACGGCCGTGCGCCCTCCGGGCGAAAACCAGAAGTGTCATTCAGGGAGTGGGTGTAGTGCGGTCGGCCAGATCAATTGGACAGCGGCTCGCCGTTCAGTACTTTTTGCAGGTTCTCACGGACTTCATCGCAAGGTTCCGCAAGGGCCGCAACACGAACGGCGTTTTCCAAGGACGCGGGCCATTCGTCGCGAGGCCAAGCGGCGACCGCAACGATGGCCATGTTTCGGTTTCGTACGACCGGGCTCCTAAGCCCGGCCTCGATGAGCGTGGCTCCTCGGCGCGGAAAGCGGCGCAGCTCTTGAAGCACGAAATCCAAACATGAATGTCGCTCAAAGCCCGGACCGATCCCAAGCTCGTCAGCTGCGCCTGTAGCCAGAGTATTCAAGTCGAGGCTCGCTGCCGCAAACTCAAGAACTTGCGTAAGCCGTGGCTCGTCGCATCCAATCATGACGTCATACCACCTTCCTCCATCTGTCGGTTTGTGTTGGAGCCTTTGCCAATGGATATCCCAGGTCGGGATGCCAATGGCCTGCGCGGCCAAGTTGGCATAGTGAAACTCCATATCATCCGTACTCGTCAATTGCGATTGAACCTTAGTCGACCAATCGGCCCATCCGAGAATCGAAGCACACTTCGCTCGTAGTGAATCACGGTTCTCGGGTGTCCATCCCGCTTCGAATTGCGGCAACCATTTAGAATCATCTCGATCGAGTAATCGTTTGATCGCATGGACATGGAGAAAATCCCTGACAGTCTCAGCGGAAATCGCCATGTGATGGAGATAGGATGCAATGACTGATTGAGCATCGTCATAGTCGTCAATGCCTTCGGCCGGGCCGCCGTTGATGAGCGCCTCGATAATCTCGCCGGCAGCCGTCAGCAACGTACGGTCCACGTCATCATCGAGTAGAGCATTTCGGAGCCCGCCGGCTCGTGCACAGGTCGCGGCTAGATATTCGTTCATGACAGAGTTGCGAAACCCATCGCGGAGCAGCCAATCCTTGATTTCCGGCTTCGACGTCTTGGCAAGCCTTTCGATTGCATGAATTCGGCCCCACCCTGTGACGTTGCGCGCTAACGTCCACAGGGCGTCGTCGGGTTCGTCCGACGAATTGGCCAGTGCCACCGCACAGAACAGTGTGAATTCGTCATGACGGCCAAGCACCTGGTAGAGTTCTTGGTCTGCGGGATTTCGAAACAGACCGAGTAATGCGATTCCGAACTTGACGGGTTCGCGATCTGGTGCCTCAGTGACTAACGAGCGAGCGAGTTCGTGCAACCGTACTTGATTGATGCGTTTCTCTTGGACCAACTTTTCAATGACTGAATCGATTATCGGGGCAACGGATTCGGCGACGATGTGTCTGTAAACGGCGGCCTTGTTTTTCGCCGTAGGTTGTCGGCAAAAATCGAGCACGAGTTCCATCGTTTTGTTGATACTGTCGTTGTTGTCGCCTCGTTCCATGTGATAAATTCCCACGCCATCGTGTGCTCCCGGTGCCCAGCGAATCTTTGAGCCCGCAGTCACGCGTTCTTCATCGGGGAGTATGCGGCCAGCTTGCGTTAGGCCCGATTGATCGGCGACGATGTGAGAGCGAATGAAAGTCAACATGGACGGTGATTGGTCCCAAGGCATTGCTGCCGGCTCGTCAACGTTGCCGTCGTCTTTTCTTCCAAGTAATCGGCCAAAGAAGCTCATTCGTCGTCCTCTCGCTGCACAATAGCGAGTCTAATACTTTGGGGTTCGTCTATCGTGCCTGCCGGCATTCGAAGTTGTTCCAAAATCCTCGCAGTTTGGTTTACGGCGTGATCGGTACGCGCCAGTCTTCCAAAGGCAGGCCGGGTATCCAAGCGAAGTGGGCGGCGTTGCCGGTCGCCAGCGTGCGACCATGCACCAGTGCGGTGGCAGCGATGATCAGGTCCGCGTCGTTGTCGGGAAGTCCCCTCATGCGGGCATCGGACCACAGCAGCGCGGCCTGATCCAGAACGTCATCAAGAATGGGAAACACAATGGAGTTTTGACAGAAGTAATCAAAGCGTTGGAGCCGGGCGATAGCTTTGCGACTCAGATATCCGCGCCGGATTTCGTAGCGCGTGACCGCGGAGAAAGCAAACTGCCCATGTTCGGCCAAATATTGACGGCCGTTTTGTAGGATGATGGGATCGCGGCGTTTAAGAAATTCCGACAGCGTGTCGGTATCGAGAAGCGATGGGTTCATACAGCGCCGTTCGTCGAACGGGAGAAATTAGCGCGAACGCGAATGGCGGCATCAAGATCGTCGATTTCATCGTCGTTCAGGCCCCGGTATACGTCGGTCCAATCCGGCAATTCGGGTAATGGACTGGCGGGCCGTGGTGTAGCACTATTTGGTGCGGGCGTGGTTACTTGAATGACCAACTGTTGGCTCGTGCCCAATGAATGCCCGACGACACGCTCCAAAGCGGAGCGATCGGACTGGTTCAGGTCGCCGACGTTGCGAACAACAGTTTCCATGCTGCAATTATAGCCCATTTGCTTCAGTTGCGATACCTTTCGCTTTGGAATGGCATGCCGGGTTGAACGCTCGTATTGCCGCCAAAGGGCCGATCACTCGTAAAACACCCCTGTCCGACGCCTTCATCTGGGCATCCGCATGGCCAACAATCTTAACGACCGATTTGGACAGTTGCGGACGACCCGGCCGCGCGGTTGCTTGTTTGGGCCGGGAGTGTTTGGTGTTGCTCTAATTGGCGGCGGCATCTTCATGATGTCGAATTGGTATGCGCTGTCGGGGTTTGGGCGGGCAGGGGCTGTCATCCTGGTGGTGTTGGGTACGTTGGTGTTGTTGCCTGTGGTGTTGTTGATGTGCATCAAGTTCTATGCGGACCGGATGATTAACCAGATGATTCAGAGAGGCAGCATCATCGACGCGAATCAGACGATCACCGTCGAACGAGCTGGCGACGACAAAGTGATTGATGCAATCGGGCCGGGCGAACGTGATCGCCGGGATGGACCGCCCGCTAGCTGAGAACGCATCACTGCTACAATGTGCAATTGTCAGCGTTTGACTGACTCTGGAAACACAGCGCATGCTTCGACTTGGCCCCGGCGAGTATTTTGGACGCATCATCGACCGGCAGTCGATTGGGCCGCTGGCGATTACCACCACACGCTATCTCCCGGGTGAGGTTTTGCCGCGGCATAGTCATGACCACCAATATCTATTTGTCATGCTTGCCGGTGAAATGCGCGAGACGGCCCTGCGGCGCGACAATGTCTGCTCGCGTGGATGGCTGGTCTACAACGAGGTCGGCGAGCCGCATTGCGACGAAGTGTGCAGCCACGGTGCCGAAGGATTGAACATTGAGTTACCGGCGGAATGGCTGACGAAGTACCGATTTGGCCGACGATCCGGAGAGCCGTTTTTTTATCGACATGCCGGGCCGGCCGTCACGGCGGTGGGTGTCATTCAGTTGGCGTTGCGCTCCAGCGATACGCTCCGAACGTTGGCCGTGGAAGAGGCGGTTATCGGCCTGCTTGAATCGGTGTGCCAGCCCGTCGCAAGGCCCGGTCGCGGTGTCAGTTGGCTTGACCGGGCCGAAAAGGCCATTCGCACGAATTACTGCACCGGCATGCGTCTGGACTCTATCGCAGACGAGGTCGGCGTGCATCCCGCGCATCTTTGCCGTGAATTCCATCGCAAGTTCGGTTGCACCATGACGCATTACGCCGCTCGCCTCCGCAGCGATGACGCTCTGAGCCGCTTGCTCAGCTCCACGGTTCCACTTGCTCCGATCGCGGCGCAAACTGGCTTTGCCGATCAGGCTCATCTCACGCGGTCGATTCGCCGCTTTTTCGGAACGACGCCGGGCAAGCTTCGCCGGGATGCTTGAAGCCGAATAGCGCAAATCGCGTTCAAGACCGCGCAACTCGAATTCGCGACAATGGCCGAATTGCTGAATTCGCCGTCGTTGCGTGAAGTCGAGGATGCTGCCATGAAAGCGACCACATTATGCGTCTTTGCAATTCTGATTGCGTTACCTGTGGGCCACGTGTTTGCTTACCCACCCGATCCGACACCCGAAGCTCGAGCCTTGATGCGTGAAAGCAAATATGCCGAGGCCGCAAAGAAACTTGAAGCCTACTTGGCGACCAATCGCTTCGATGGTCGGGCGTGGTCGTCACTGGCCGAGTGCCTGCACTCGTCGAAGCAATACGAGCCTGCGATTGAAGCCGGCAAGAAGGCGATTGAGACGGGCTTCAACCAGACGGGCCAGATTTACAACATTGCATGCGGCTACGCGCTCCTGGGAAAGAAAGACGACGCGATTGCCTGGTTGAAAAAGGCGCTCGACGCCGGCTTTCCGGAACAGGAGACGCTTGAGAATGACGAGGACATGGAATCGCTGCGTGCCGATCCGCGCTTTATACAGTTGACGGGCTTGAAGCCGCCGGCCGGATTGATATCGGACAAGCAATGGGAATGGGACCTCAATTTCTTTGTCCGACGAATGGAGCAAATGCACTGGAGCCTCTATGCCAAAGTGTCGAAGGAAACGTTTCTCAGTGAAGTCGATCGGCTCAAGGCCGAAGCTCCCAAGCTGACATCCGAGCGAATCCGCGTTCGACTGTCCCGCATCCTGGCCATGGTTGGCGATGGCCATACCACACTTAGTTCGTTCGCTGAAGGCGAGGACGCTGTCCCCAGGATACCGCTGCACTTCCGCGCGTTCACCGATGGGCTGTTTGTCATCGGCGCGCCCGAGTCACGCTCGGATCTGGTCGGTGCCAAGGTCGTGAAGGTTGGTCTGCTCGACACCGACGAAGCGTTGAAGCGGATGCGGGCTTACTGTTCGGTGGACAATGACATGGGCTATCTGGATGGCGCGCCTCGGCGGCTGACGCAGTTGGCCGCACTTCAGGAAATCGGCGCGACGTCTGATGAAGGGATCGAATTCACGTTTCTACTTGCAGACCGAACGTCGCGCACCGTGCGAATGACGCCCGACCCAATGACCAAGGCAATTGCCCGCAGGGTATTCCGGCCCGGCTACATCTACGCCAATGCCAAGTGTACATCGCCGTTGCCGCTGTTCCAGCGTGACGTGGGAACGCCGCTGACGCTTGAGAACCTTGACGACGCCAAGGCGGTCTATTTCGGCTTTCACGCGGTCGCTGAAAACAAAGGGCAAACCTTTGCCGAGTTCGTCTCACTGATGACCAAGCGAATCGAGGAGAAAAACGCCGACTATCTCATCATCGACATGCGGCTCAACGGTGGCGGAAACACCGGGCTGATTCGACCGCTGATCGACAGCCTCATCAAGAACGACCGCATCAACCAGCCCGGTCATCTTTATGTGATCATCGGGCGGGAAACGTTTTCCGCGGCCCAGAACACCGTCAATCAACTCGAGTCGATGACTCATGCAACCTTCGTCGGCGAGCCAACGGGATCACGCCCCAACTTCGTAGGCGAAAGCACCTACTTCATTCTCCCGTACAGCAAGCTGCGCGTGTATTGCTCGTCGCGATACTGGCAGCACGTCACATCCACCGACCGACGCAACTGGGTTTCGCCGCAGATTGCGGCCGAGTTCTCGTCCGGCGATTTCATCGAAAACCGCGATCCGTGCCTGGCGGCAATTCTCGCAAAGATCAAGAAATAGCGACACGCAACGCACGTGACTCGGCGGACGCCCATTGCGGGCGGTCGGTTCGTTCCGCATAATGCCCGCAATCCATCAATGTCGAGGGCGGGCCAATGCGGATAATAGTTCTTGTCGTTGTCGGCATGTGGTCATTGCCGCTTCAGGCGCAGCCGACTTGGAAGAAAACCGTGGTCGACAAGGTGTTCCGCTCTGAAGGCGTCGGCATCGCGGATGTCAACAAAGACGGCAAGACGGACATTCTTGTCGGCGACTTCTGGTATGAAGCGCCGAATTGGCAGATGCATGCCATTCGCCGGGTGAAAGAGTTTAACGACACGACTAAAGCCAGTGGTTACTACGGCGACCCGCAGCGCAGCTACTCCGAATGCATGTGCTGCTGGACCGACGACTTGAATGGCGATGGCTGGATGGATCAAATTGTGGTTGGCTTTCCTGGGAAGCCGGCGTTGTGGTATGAGAATCCGAAAGCGCAGCCGGGCGCGTGGAAGGAACATGTTATCTGGCACAGCGCATGTAACGAAACTCCGCAATATCTCGACCTGTTTAACAATGGCAAGCGCGTGCTGGTGATGGGTTGGCAGCCGATTGCCCGGTTCGGCCCGGCGGTGGACCGCAACATCGCGGGCATCAACTTCGATGTCATCACGACGGAGAACCGCGGGCAGATGGCGTGGTTCGCGCCGGGCCAGGATCCGACCCAGCTTTGGGAAATGCACTCCATCAGCGGGCCGAGTTTGCCGGGACGCGAAGTGCCCGGAACACAGAAATTCTCACACGGCCTCGGCATCGGAGATCTGAATGGTGATGGCCGGCAGGACGTACTCTGCACGGCGGGTTGGTGGGAACAACCGTCCGAAGGCGCGAAGGCAACCCAAACGTGGGCGTTCCACGCCGCCAACCTCGGCGAAGCATGCGCTGACATGTTTGTGATTGATTTCAATGGCGACAGCAAGCGATCCATCGTCAGCAGTTCCGCGCACAAGTTCGGTATCTGGGCGTACGACCCGCGGCCGGGCGTCGATGCCGCGCCGACGTTCCTCAAACGGGATCTATTTCCCAAACTGGTTTCTGAGACGCATGCCATGCACCACGTGGACATGGATGGCGATGGCATGAAGGATCTGGTGACCGGCAAGCGCTTCTGGTCGCATGGCCGCAGCGAACCAGGCGCGAATGATCCGGCCCGGCTGTACTGGTTGCAAGCAAAAAAGGCGGCGGACGGCATGATGAGCTTCACGCCGCACGTCATCGACGAGGACTCCGGTATCGGCACGCAGTTTGTAGTCGCCGACTTCAATGGCGATGGCAAACTGGATATCGTCACGTCGAACAAGAAAGGCGTGTTCTTATTAGTGCGAGAATGAATTACGCCATCACCAGCTCTTTATCGCGGCAACCGACGGCCGGTTGCTCGAATAGCAACTCACCGCGCCAGACCGACACGCTGCGTGGTGCTTCCACGCCGACGCGAATCTGGTTGCCCTTGATAGCGACCACCGTGAGTACGATGTTGTCGCCGATGATGATCTTCTCTCCTAATTTACGGCTGAGTACTAGCATGGCTGATCCCCTCCTAGGTGAATCCTTGCCGCGGAGCATGAGAACTCCATCTCCATCCTAATTCGGCAATCAATGGCTAGCATTTGATGTGCCACGTAACGATTGTTCCTGGCCTGCCGATTTGGCAATCTGGGGCGAGTTTGCCGGCGGCGTGACGCAAGTTCAATCATCACAAGTGTCTATAAGATGCCGCGAAGGTGCTTTTAGTCACATTCGGACCTAAGTAGTGGCCCACCAGTTGCTTCACCGTGAGAATTCGGGTTCCCACTGCCAAGAAGGCACCTGCGCGATTGTGCAACAAATGGGAGAGATTTGAGCGGCATTTAGGAACAAAAACTCATGGACATGAACCGGTTCACGGAGAAGGCGCAACAGGGGCTGCAAGAGGCCCAACGGCTAGCCTTGCGCTTTGGCCATCAGCAGCTGGAGCCGGAGCATTTGTTGCTGGCCCTAGTGGATCAGGAACAGGGTTTGACGCCGGCGCTTTTTGCCAAGGCCGATGTGTCGCCGGACGGGATCAAGATCAAGCTTCAGCGCGAACTGGAACGGCAGCCGCGGGTGACTGGCGTCGATCAGATTTATGTCGGTGGCCGGCTCAACAAACTGACGCTGCAAGCCGAAGACGAAGCGAAGAAACTCAAGGATGAATATGTTTCTGTTGAACATCTGTTATTGGGGATGGCTGATGACGGTGGCCTGGCCGGACGCTTGCTCAAAGAGTTCGGCCTGAATCGGCAACGCATGTTGACGGCACTGCAACACGTTCGCGGGAATCAAAAAGTGACATCACAGAATCCGGAAGCAACCTATCAAGCGCTGGAACGCTATGGCCGCGATCTGACCAACTATGCACGCGACGGCAAGCTCGACCCGGTGATTGGCCGGGATGAGGAGATTCGCCGGGTCATCCAAGTTTTGTCGCGGCGAACCAAGAACAACCCCGTGCTCATCGGCGAACCGGGTGTGGGCAAGACGGCCATCGTTGAAGGCCTGGCCCAACGCATCATTCGCGGTGACGTGCCGGAAGGCTTGAAGGACAAGCGGGTGGTCGCGCTCGACATGGGCGCCTTAATCGCAGGGGCCAAGTACCGCGGCGAGTTCGAGGAACGCTTGAAGGCCGTGCTGAAGGAAGTCACAGGCGCGCAAGGCGCGGTGGTCCTCTTTATCGACGAACTGCACACCGTCGTCGGGGCCGGCAAAGCCGAAGGCGCGATGGATGCGGGCAACCTGCTCAAACCAATGCTGGCGCGCGGCGAGCTGCATTGCATTGGCGCGACCACGCTCGATGAATACCGGCAACACATCGAGAAGGATGCCGCACTGGAGCGGCGCTTCCAACCGGTGATGGTCGAGCAACCGACCGTCGAAGATACAATTTCGATTTTGCGCGGCTTGAAGGATCGCTACGAGATTCATCATGGCGTGCGCATCAAGGATGCGGCCCTGGTCGCGGCAGCAATACTGTCGAATCGATACATTGCTGACAGGTTTTTGCCGGACAAAGCCATCGATCTCATGGACGAGGCAGCCGCCCGTTTACGGACGGAAATTGACTCGCTGCCGACGGAACTGGATGAATTCTCACGCCGGGTAATGCAATTGGAGATTGAGCGCGAGGCGCTGCGAAAGGAAAAAGACGCGGCATCCAAGGACCGGCTTGGCAAATTGGAAAAGGAACTGGCCGACGCCAAGGAACATGCCGACAGCTTGCGGGCACGCTGGCAGGAAGAGAAACAGCGGGTTCAACGTGTGCGTGAAGTGCGGGAGCAAGTCGAAGCACTAAAGCGCGAGTTGGAATTGGCCGAGCGCGCGGGGCAATTGGAACGCGCGTCGGAACTCAAATACGGCAAGCTGCCGGAAGCCACCCGACAACTCGCCACACTGGAGACGGCGCAGGACGACAAGCAGAATCAACTTCTCAAGGAGGAAGTCGACGAGGAAGACATTGCCGCCGTCGTCAGTCGCTGGACCCATGTGCCGGTGACGAAGCTGCTCGAAGGCGAAACGCAAAAGCTACTTCATCTCGGCGAAGAACTGCATCAGCGCGTCATCGGTCAGGATGAAGCGGTGGATGCGGTCGCCGAGGCGGTGATCCGCGCGCGATCCGGGTTGAAAGACCCGCATCGGCCCATTGGCTCGTTCATTTTTCTTGGCCCCACCGGCGTTGGCAAAACTGAGTTGGCGCGGGCGCTGGCACAGTTTCTTTTTGACGATGAACGGGCGTTGGTGCGCATCGACATGTCGGAGTACCAGGAGCGCCATGCCGTGGCGCGATTGATCGGCGCACCTCCGGGTTATGTTGGCTACGAGGAAGGCGGGCAACTTACCGAAGCCGTGCGGCGGCGACCATAC